>JBQCDM010000086.1:0-2045 GCA_051961235.1 Nucleicultricaceae bacterium (SeqCode) | reverse complement strand
CTCATGGCATTCCATGATCTTTGTTACCGTACAGTGCCTAGACAGTGGGTAAGTTGTCTTTTCCTATGGTTGATTTGTTTCGAGTTTGGATATGTTGAAGGTGTGCTTCAAAATATTTTTCTAGCCTATGCATTCTATCAGGGAATTCATGGAGCCATGTGTTTGTTTTTTAAAAGACAATTGCTGGGATCGGGGGATGTTAAAATCTTAGCGATTTTGAGCCCTTATGTTTTCGAAGACATGTTTTCACTGTGGCTCATGCTTCTTGGTGGATGCGGTATTTTGTTTGGACTTTCATGGTATTATTTTCAGCATAATCGGGTATTTCCTTTTGTTCCTGCAATTTTTTTAAGCTTTTTGGGTTTAGAAATCGTGAAAAGTCTATTATGATGCTATTTTTTAAATACCGCAGGACTTGAATCGTGGCTTTTGAACATACACACCCTTTTCCAAATCTTTCCGGCCCGAGCTTTATGAGTGCTCCCGAAAGACCCGATCGCAGCGTATTATTTGTTCATGGGTATGGCGCTAATGGGGATGATTTAATCGATATTGGCTCATACTGGGCTCCTTTGCTTGGTAAAACACTTTTTCTCTCCCCTCATGCGCCTTTTGCTGTTGAGTTTTCTCCTTTGGGCAGACAGTGGTTTAGCCTTGGTGATTGGAATCCCGCTCATTATGGATCCAAAGAAACAGTGGAAAAGATTTTAAACGGCGTCAATGAATCCTTGCCATATCTAAATGGTTACATTGACCAAGCGCTAAATGCAACGGGCCTTACCGAATCATCGCTGATACTTGTAGGCTTTTCCCAAGGAGCGATGATGGCAATTTCAGCCGCTCTTTCAAGAGAAACATCGTGTGCTGGAGTAATTGGATATTCTGGTGGCTTTGTTTCTGGTGAGCCTCTTCAGATTCGCTCAACGTGTCCTGTATTGCTTGTTCATGGAGCTGATGATGATGTTATACCCTTTCGGGCTATGCAGGAGAGTGCTGAAATATTAAAGTCTCACCATGTGCCGGTTGAGACACTTACTTGCCAGAATTTAGGACATAGCATTAGCCAAGAGGGATTAAGTGCAGGTGTCCATTTTATCCAGAATCACTTTAAAATAAGTGATGGTATGTGAAAAAATTAAGTTCTAAGTTTAGGCTTTTTTAAGAGCTTCAATGTTAAAACTAGTTCATTTACGTAAACAAGTGAGGAAAAACCCATGAAGCGTGCAAAAATTTGTTTGGTCGGATCAGGAAATATTGGCGGAACATTGGCCCATCTTTCATTGATCAGAGATTTGGGTGACGTCTATTTGTTCGATGTCATGGAGGGGGTTCCTCAAGGAAAAGCGCTTGATCTTTCGCAATGCACGCCGGTGGAAGGTATAGAGTCACGCATCCAGGGTTCTAATAGTTATGAAGCTTTGGAAGGGGCGGATGTTGTAATTGTAACTGCTGGTTTTCCAAGAAAGCCAGGGATGAGTCGTGATGAACTTCTTGGGCGCAATGCGGAAGTTATCCGATCGGTGGGGGAATCTATTCGTGTCTATTGTCCAGGCGCTTTTGTGATTGTTGTTACAAATCCATTGGATGCCATGGTTTGGGTGTTGAAAGAAGCGAGTGGTCTTCCAGCCCACAAAGTCGTTGGCATGGCAGGCGTTCTTGATTCAGCACGCTATCGCTATTTTTTGAGTGAAAAATTGGGTGTTTCCATTCAAGACATTCATGCGTTTGTTTTAGGTGGTCATGGAGATGCCATGGTGCCTCTACCAAGATTTACGTCAGTTGCCGGTATTCCCCTGACTGACATTATCCAAATGGGACTGATTACGCATAATGAAGTTGAGGAAATTATTGTGCGTACCCGTAATGGCGGTGGTGAGATTGTCAATCTTCTAAAAATGGGATCGGCTTTTTATGCACCGGCCACGTCCGCACTTGAAATGGCTGAGTCATATCTGAAGGACAAAAAAAGAATTTTGCCTTGTGCTGCTTGGCTTGAAGGGCAATATGATCAAAATGGTGTTTATGCCGGTGTGCCTGTTGTGATT
>JBQCDM010000085.1:0-3885 GCA_051961235.1 Nucleicultricaceae bacterium (SeqCode) | reverse complement strand
GCGTCCTAGTGAAGAACGCGACCCTGTTTTAGGGGCATGTTTTACGCCGGGTCAGAACTGTACAGCGCTTATCGTGAATGCTATTGGGGAGGCTAAACAAGAAATTTGTGTTCAAGCCTATTCATTTACCTCTGCTCCCATAGCAGAAGCGCTCGTGAGGGCGCATAAAAATGGTGTGCGTGTGTTAGTTCTCGTGGATAAAAGCCAAGTGAAAGAAAAGCGTTCACGCGTTTGGATGCTTAAAGATGCTGGCATAGATGTGTGGGTGGATGTTCTGCCAGGAATTGCGCATAACAAAGTGATGATTATTGATCAACAGATGGTGCTGACTGGCTCATTTAATTGGACCAATGCTGCAGAATATCGCAATGCAGAAAATGTTGTTTTTATAAAAGAACCGCAAATCGTTCGATACTACAAAGAAAATTGGCTGAAGCGACATGAACTTGCAGTGCAAAACTTATTATAATTCTCATGACTTTTGACGTATAATAAATTCTTAAAAATACTTTGTGGCGCATTTAGGGAATTTTGGATGACGGATCATAAAGATCGACCAAAGGCTGAGAAAAAAATAGCAACTAAAGCGCCAGATGGTGTTTTGTATAATGTTATTAACCAAAAACAGGTGCGATTGAGTCTTGCAGCAGGCGAGAAGGGGACTGTCATTGCATTTATCTGTAACCATTGCCCGTTTGTTAATCATATCATCCGCGAAGTTGTAAGCCTTGCCCATCACTATGCAAAGGACGGGATTAATTTTATTGCTATTAGCCCAAGCGATGTGATGCAATTCCCCAAAGATAATCCAACTTTAATGAAAGCGTATGCGGAAGAAAACGCATTTCCATTTCCCTATCTTTATGATGAACATCAAGAAATCACACGTGCTTTTGGCGTCAATTGTACCCCAGATTTTTATGTGTTAGATGGGGGATGGTATCATTACTATCGCGGTCAATTTGATGCGGCGCGTCCAGCGAATACGATTGCCGTGACGGGGGGCGATTTATGTGAAGCGATAGATTCTCTCTTACAGGGGCAGCCGTTTGAGTGGAAGCCAATACCCAGCATGGGCTGTATTGTGCGTTGGAAAAAGAGCTCTACACCCTACGACGTATAGAAAAATTCTTTAGATAATCAGTTTATCAATATTTTAGTTTTATTTCTTCAGTCAAAAATAATGTGCTAAGTAATTATAAAGTAGCATATATTTTTCTGAGGTTTGTCATCTTTTTTCTAAGTATAGAAACAATTTGATTTTATTTTAATTTGTGTGTTAAACAAATGAAAAATCAGGGAGTTACCTATGATAGCCATGTTAGTTCTTTCTCACGGTCATCTTGCAGAGGAATTTGTTCTGACGTTGGAGCATGTCTTGGGAACCCAAACCGCTATAAAGGCAATTGGGATTGAACCCAATGACGATATTGAAGAGAAGCGATATCAACTCATTCGGGAAATCAAAGAAATAGACCAAGGAAAAGGTGTTGTGGTTTTCACGGATATGTTTGGTGGAACACCTTCTAATCTAGCACTGTCCTTAATGCAAGATAAAAACATCGAAATCATTGCAGGGGTTAATCTTCCGATGCTTGTGAAGTTTGCAAGTGTGCGCGCTACCAAGTCTTTTCAAGAGGCAATCACCCTTGCTGAAGAAGCTGGAAAAAACTATATCCACGTAGGCTCCAGACTTTTACAGCCAAAGAAGACTGCGTCAATACGATGAATGTTAAGGTCACAAAAAATATAGAGATAGTTAACCGACGCGGGCTGCATGCGCGAGCGGCAGCGCTTTTTGTAAAGCATGCTGAGCAATATCAGTCAGAGATTCTTGTAGCGCATGGTCCGCACGAGGTTCCAGGACGTTCTATCATGGGGCTTCTTCTTCTCTCAGCGGGCGTTGGGACATCCATCACCATTACAGCCGAAGGCAATGATGCAGAAGCGGCCTTGGAAGCACTTACGCATCTTGTTCAATCAAAATTTTTTGAAGAAGCATAAGCGGAAATCATAACGATCTGCTCATCACCCCATGCCATGCCATTAGGCACGGACACGGGAGATTCTTAGCAAAAGATTATGGCTTCTTCGTTGCTTCTATTGGTTTTTTAATCGCAATATGCAATTCTTCAAGTTGCTTAGGCTCAACAATGCTGGGTGCTTGCATCATGAGATCTTCAGCCTTCTGATTCATTGGGAATGCAACGATTTCGCGAAGATTGATCTCATCTGCCAAAAGCATAACGATGCGATCAATACCTGGAGCACTTCCACCGTGTGGAGGCGCGCCAAATTTAAGTGCATTAAGCATGCCACCAAAACGTTCTTCAAGTTCTTCTCTGCTGTAGCCGGCAATATTAAAGGCTTTGTACATGATTTCAGGTAGATGGTTTCGAATAGCGCCGCTTGAAAGCTCAATACCATTACAAACAATATCATATTGATACGCTTTAATGGTGAGAGGATCTTTTGTTTCTAAGGCTTCAAGACCCCCTTGAGGCATTGAGAATGGGTTATGCGAAAAGTCGATCTTCTTTTGATCTTCATTATATTCAAACATAGGAAAATCGGTAACCCAACAGAACTTGAAGCAATCTTTTTCTTTGATGTCTAGATCGTCTGCAATTTTTTGTCGCGCGAGTCCTGCTAATTTTTCAGCTTCTTTGACAGGGGCACAGACAAAGAATACAGCGTCATTATCGTTGAGTTTTGTAAGCGCCTTAAGTTTTGCAATGCGCTCATCATTGAGGAATTTTGCAATAGGGCCTTTGGCCGCGCCATCTTGGAAAACGATGTATCCAAGACCTGGAGCGCCTTGTTCTTGCGCCCAAGTATTTAACTTATCAAAAAAGCTTCGTGGTTTATCTGCAGCACCAATGGCTTGAATCGCTCTTACCACGCTTCCTTTTTGGACAGCGTTTGCAAAGACACTAAAATCAGATCCAGCGAATATTTCTGACGCATCAAAAATAAGCAAAGGGTTGCGCAGATCAGGTTTGTCAGATCCATACGACAACATGGCTTCATCATAAGGAATGCGTGGAAAGGGAAGGGGCGTGACGGAGCGTCCATTGCTAAATTTGGTGAAAACGTGATGCAAAACGGGCTCGAGCGCATTAAAAACGTCTTCCTGGGTTACGAAGGACATTTCAAAATCTAGCTGATAAAATTCTCCAGGGGAACGATCAGCGCGCGCATCTTCATCTCTAAAGCAGGGGGCAATCTGAAAATAACGATCGAAACCAGAGATCATTAAAAGCTGTTTAAACATTTGTGGTGCTTGAGGAAGCGCATAAAATTTTCCTGGATGTAGGCGGCTTGGAACGAGAAAGTCGCGCGCACCCTCCGGTGAACTTGCTGTTAGAATCGGTGTTTGAATTTCCGTAAATCCTTTATCAATCATGGATTTACGAATTTCACTGATAACAGCGGATCTTAAGACGATGTTGCTGTGCATTTTCTCGCGCCTCAAATCAAGGAAGCGATAACGAAGACGTGTTTCCTCAGGAAATTCTTGGTCAGAGTTCACTTGAAGTGGCAACATGTCAGCGGAACTTTCAATGTGGCAATCTTGAATGACCAACTCCACGTCTCCCGTTGGCATTTTCGAATTGATGGTTGAAGGATCACGCTTCACGACACTTCCTGTAAGCGTGACAACGCTCTCCAATCGCACATGCTCAATGTCATTGAATTTGGGATTGCTTGTTTCAATCACGCATTGGGTGAGGCCATAATGATCGCGAAGATCAATGAATAAGAGATGTCCATGGTCGCGTTTTCTGTGAACCCAACCGGACAAACGAACGGTTTGTCCAACGTGTTCTGCTCGAAGGGCGCCACAGGTGTGTGTACGATAAAGGTGCATGGTGATTCCTTGTC
>JBQCDM010000084.1:0-6630 GCA_051961235.1 Nucleicultricaceae bacterium (SeqCode) | reverse complement strand
TGCAGTTTCATCAAGACTCCATCTAGAAAGCCCCAAAACTTCAAGTGATGGATGTGATACATCCAAGCTTTCAGTCAATGTTGAGCTTGACAAGAAGTGATTCGGAGTTGTTGCAAGATTCAACACTTTTAGATTTGGGAGAAGGTGCAAAACCCTCAAAAAATCACTCATTTCTGAATTCTCAAAATGGTTGAGACCGAGATCCAAACGTTCAAGAGTATAATTTGGTGCTGTTGGCTTTGAGTCTTCTGAAATCTTCTCAATATAGTTGCCATTCAAACGAAGTGTTTGAATATTGGATTGTAGAAGGGGGCCAAAACTATCAATATAGTTTGAATTGAGATCAAGCGTTTGAAGACCATTCCAGTGCATAAGAGGTAGAAGTTTACTTGTAATACGGTTTCCACTTAAATCTAAATGCATGATGCGATTTTGTTGTAGCGCTGAATTGAGGCGCATGACATCCCCGTCATCCCATTGAACCGTCTGATGCGGTGTCACGTAATAACCAATCATCTTAACGCCAAAAACTTTCAACATTTGCGTTGCGTCCACCAAGTCAGAAAGTGCTTGTGAATTTCTAACAAAGTATGGATTCATCTGCTTAAATGTTTCTTCAACATGGGATTTCAAAGCTGTACTTATAAAGTCTAATTGAGCCGCACGTGTTTTAAAATCCTTTGGATTTCTTTTACGTTTCACTTGCTGCATTTTATCAGCATCAAAATCATCAGAAGCCTTTGTCATTTCATCATAACCGCGCTTCTTTTTTACAGTCGACTTAACTGTATCAACAACACCATTAAAACCATCGAGAGCAAAGGCTTTAAAGCGTTCTGTTTTTGGCTTAACAGGTGCTTGGAAAAGCTTACGATATCCATATGGCGCTAAAATGCCTGCCTTTTGATCCTCATTTAATAGACCTAGGATGTGCGTCGTATTCAGTGAGAAAAAGCCATTTCTTTTGATTGAATCAGCAATGTTAGAAGCAAAAAATGTTTCAAAAATCTCTGGATGATCAAAAAGCGCACGTGGTGCTTTCATCGCCAAAACAACAGATAAATCTTGATCATTATCAATCAAGTGTTGAAGATGCGTCACACCCAACATCGCTTGTTCATCAAGTGTGTCAATGATTGATGGTTGATGGACTTGCTCAAAAACCTCTTCCGCATCATCTGATACAGGCACGCTTGAAGCTGCATAAGATGAGGAAAAAGGATTCGGAATGTCGCTCTCAATAGAAAAATTAAATCCTTGGCTTGTTCCAAAAGGTACGATTGACATATCCTCAACAGGCTTATGCATGCCGCGTTTTGCGCGTATAACTTTTCTCTCACTAGGAGAATATTTAACTAATGCGTTGGATGAGCTTGTGCTTTGGTAAGAAAATGGATTGTCACTGTCATCTCCACCAATTTTGGAAGCGTCTGCTTGGATAGAAAAGCTTGCAAGAGCAAGTGCTACTAAAGATGTATTAAGAATAAACTTATTCATGTTTAAAACCCCTAAAATGTAATTCGATACCCTTTAGATGGGGAGGTATTGAATAATTTCAAGAGGGGCGTCCGTTATTCAGATAATTGATGTGTTCTATAGTGTAATTTTTTTAAAGCTGTTGATGCAAGAATATTGCGTGGTGTGGATCTTGATCCTACAATGCTTACCTCATGTCCGCTTTCTGGATCGATTGCCGTCACTTTGATGTAGGAGCCAATGGGGATGAATTCAAAAATGATCTCGCGGCTCATTTGAATTCATCCAACTTTTTTTATTTCTTACGGAAAGAATCAAGACTGATGATATTACTACCATCTTTAGGTATAGATCTGGTTTTCCCAGCACCATCCCCATCTGTGTCTTCATCATCGGGTGGTGTTAAATCAGGAATAAATTGCAATCCAAAGTTAGCAGATGGATCAAGAAAACTAATAAGCGCTGAAAACGGAACAGCGACTTTTTCATACCGATCTTGAAAGCTTAGCATAACCTCAAAATGATCATCAAAAACTTTTAAATCCCAGAATTGATGCTGCAAAACAACTGTAATTTCTTCCGGATGCGTTGCCTTCAATTCATCAGGAATAACAACATCTGGTCGATCGGTTCTAAAGGTAATATAGAAGTGATTTTCCCCCGGCAGGCCTTCTTTTTCCACATGCCTTAAGGTATCTTTTACAATGTTCAGAAGGGCGCTGTGAACCATCCCATCATAGTCAAAGTAACGCAAGGTTATCCTCATTATTTATATGTTCTTTATCGTGCCACCATATAATGGATTGCCCATGATTGCTATCTGAAAAAAAGGAAAAATTAAATTAAGCGAGGGGCTTCTGTTGCCCGGTGCCCCTCCAACCGCGTTTTATACTACGTTACGCAGCAGCTGATACAGCAACTGCAGGTTGAGCAAGACCCATAGCAGGTTGCTTGATCATACCTTTAACATTTGACAAAACGAGTGCTTTCTTTGTGTTTGCACTTAGTTTAAAAAGCCCGATAACGGTGGTACAATACCGAGTAAACACTATATCTTTCAACGTACGTCGATGCTATTTCGCCCCCGCCAAAGCCTTTTCAAGGCAAAAGACTTTGGTGGAGGCGCCGGGTACCGCCCCCGGGTCCGCTCCATCTATTGCATATAGCTTTTATCACCATAGCTAGATACCTAGCATATTAATTATAGGTGCTTTTTTTATAATTTTCAATGGCGTTATATGCGACAGCTCAATCACGTCCTATTCAAAATCATCTCTTTCATCAGGATCTTTTGAGCCCCTTTGGGCGTTGAAGCCGCATCACACCATAAAATACCTCTGCTTTAGAGATCCCCCAAAAACACCATTTACAAGCTTGCAGTGCCTCAGTAAAGTTAGAGCATCTTCACAAAAACGAGCGGAACATGACAATACAAGAAAATGCATCTCTCTCTGATATGGCCTCAGAATTTCCTGCCACACAAACACAACGAGCAACCTCCCCTGGCGTAGAGGCTATCCTCTATCATCCCATCCATCTTTTAGATCATGGATTTGTTCGCGTGATTGATTACATGGGAGATGACAACGCCATTGTGCAAGCAGCGCGCGTCTCTTACGGCAAGGGCACAAAAAAGATTAGCGAAGACCAAGGACTTATTCGCTATCTATTGCGCCACAAGCACACAACGCCGTTTGAAATGTGTGAAATCAAATTGCATGTTAAAATGCCTTTTTTCGTAGCGCGCCAATGGCTACGCCATCGCACTGCCAACGTCAATGAGTATTCTGCGCGTTATTCTATTCTATCTCGGGAATTCTACATTCCTAAACCGGAACATATAGCGAAACAATCAAAGTCAAATCGCCAAGGACGGGATGAAGCATTTTCTGATGAGGAAACACAAAGCATCATCAATCTTTTGACGCGTGACTCTGAACACGTCTATAAACACTATCAAGAATTGCTCAATGAAAACGAACAAGGAGAACCTCTTAAAGGGGATCAAGATGGTCTTTCTCGCGAACTAGCGCGCATGAACTTAACACTCAATTATTATACCGAGTTTTACTGGAAAATTGATCTTCACAATTTGATGCACTTCATTCGCCTTCGAGCCGATCCTCATGCTCAGTATGAAATTCGCGTCTACGCAGAAGCTTTGCTCGATATCTTGAAAAAGTGGGTTCCAATGACGCACCAAGCTTTTATGGACTATCACATGGAAGCGTGTACGCTCTCAAAACAATCTCTTGATGTGGTAAAACGTCTACTCAAAGGTGAGGATGTGCGCCAAGAAACCGCTGGTATGTCTCCACGTGAATGGCGTGAACTACAAGAAATCTTAAAATAAAATGAGAAGGGGGTTCTCCCCTTCTCTATTTTTAAGAATAGGCTACCTTTCGTTGAATCCACGGCTCTTTTACAACGAGCTTTAAAACACCCCAAGTCCCCAGCACGCCGACACCAAAGTTGATCGCAATTTTCACTAAGATCGGAACATCCATACCAAGCATCGCATATTGAAGCCATAAAACAGGTAATTCATGGAATAAAAAGATAAGATAAGCATACGTCGACCATGACGACCAAAACGTATTTTCTGCTTCAACCTTTTGTGCAAAGATTAAAAGAAGTGAAACTATTTGAAAAAAACAAAAACACGCATGAAGAGACGTTCGAATAGCAATCGCACCACCATATTCTTGAATTAATGGCCATGCCTCAAAAAGGTTGCCTTCTTTGTGTAGGAAGTGTCGAATCTCAGAACTATAAGCCCCATCATTCACATTCATAAGGGAATATCCAATATAAAGCACACCAAAGCCAACCATGAGCAAAGCTGAAATACTCCAATATTTACGATACACCTCTACAAAATTTTTCTGAAAATTATCAAGATTTGTTCCAAGCATAAGCCCTATAAGAAAGTAAAACACCAGCAGTAGGAAGCGTCCTCCTTGAATGCTAAAAATCCACCAGAGTTTAATCCAATAGATAGCACTCCAGTAATAATCACTGAGCGTTAAAACAACAGCAGACAGTATAATAATAACAAATGCAGCAGCTATGGGGGCACGTATAATCACGGAACATCCAAAGCGAAGCACCGTCCTCAATGGCGGGATTAATGTATAGAGAAGAGCGCCTGCCCCCATGCAGAAGAAAATCGCATAAAGCACCCAAAATGGACCGCTTATGGAGATATCATGGCTAAAATAATAGCTCGTAATATACTCCCATAAAGAGTAAGGCAAATCTTGAACAAGAACGTTTGATGGATAAACCAATAAAGGACCCAAGAGCGGTATCCCTAAAATAAAGGGGATACCTAAACGGACAAACCGTCTCTTAAAAAAACCCAAAAGTCCATGATTTTCAAGAGAAGCAACCGTAAAGAGCCCACTTAAGAAAAACAGCCCAGGCATCACCATACTATTAGAGAACATATAAAACACGTCATAGAAAACCGAGCGATCAAAATCTTCTAAAAAGTGGAGGCGTCCCCATGTTTCGGCATACGCATGGCAACTATGGTCAATTGCAAGAATTAGCAATAAACATCCACGCATATAATCAAAGTGGGAATACCGCTGTGTCATGATTTGTGCCATTACAACACCCTCTTCAATCCAGGAATTTTCATTAAGATATTTTTCACAATCACCCATGAAATGACCAGGCTCACAGATGCCGTAATCAAAAACTTGATCACGACCGGTAATTCATCACCATACATAAAATAATGCAACCAAACGACAAAACTTTCATGAATCAGATAAATTCCATAAGAACTCACACTTAAAGAATGCAGTGTTTCATTCTCGGTATTAAAGAAGCGATAAAAAATTGCAAGGCAAGTGAGTGTTTGAAGCGCACAAAAAATGCCGTGCAACGTTGTTCGTGTTAGCACAAGCAACATGGACTCATAAGGCACTTCTAAATACGCGTTGGAAAACCCGCCTTCTCTTAGAAAGCGCCTAAAATCCATATTGTAAACCCCATTATCGAGGTTTGAAAGTGTATACCCAATATATAAAGCGCCCACTATAAGCGTGGAAATGAGGAAAAAGCGCCAGTTTTGCGCCATTTTTTTCCACAAAGCATCATCTTGCAGTATTTTACTGCCACCAAGTCCCACACCAACCAAGAAATAGAAACTAAGCAGCATAAACCTAGATGCTTGAACATGAAAAATGCGGCCCCATCCTATAAACCAAGGAGCTCCCCATTTTAGATCTGAAACACCCAAAAAGATGGCACTAATAAGACAGAAGACAAGAAATCCTTTAAGGGGATTATAAAACATCCACGACACGAAATTGGTAATCCACCGCGTAACGAAAGGCAGAATTTTATGTAATGCCGCAAAAATGACAATCATCAATAGCAAGTAGTACAAAAACCAAAAGATACCGACTTGGATACTATCAGCCGTCATCGATTCAAACAAAAAATCAATGTAATTAGGCGCATCAACCCCTTGCTCAGCCAATTCCCCAGCATAACTAACAACGGGCGCTAAAAGAGGCAATCCTATCACGAATGGCAGGACTAACCTTATAAATCGCTCTTTTGCAAAGCTTAAAACCCCGCGCCGATCGAGAGATGGAATCAAAAAAATTCCAGAGATAAAGAACAAAATTGGCATAATGAAGCTATTATTATTCATATGGAAAACATCAAAAATAATATTTCGATCCAAATCAGGCAAAAACCAATACTTCGCAAAATGTGGCGCATAAGCTTGTAGTGAGTGATCAATCACAACTAATGCCACAATCACACCTCGAAGATAATCTAAATAAAGATAACGATTTTGAGTTTTCACATTTTCAGTCTTCATAAGTTTATCCTTTTTACTCTGTCGAATTTTGTTTGGCAGCAACAACAACCAATCTTGTATCATTTAACGCATCAATATTTAACATAAGGTTAGCTTCCGATGCATACAGTCTTAAAAGCAAACAATGAATTGTCTTTGTTGTCACCAAAGATTCATCAAAATCTCCCGTCAAAATCTGCTTCATGTCATCCTTAAGCTGGTAAAGCCTTCCCTCAAAAACGAATCCTAAACTTTTGACACCAAAATTCTCTATTAACTGCAAATGAAAAGTACCACCTTGAGGTAAGATGTCTTTGATCAATGATGCG
>JBQCDM010000083.1:0-5320 GCA_051961235.1 Nucleicultricaceae bacterium (SeqCode) | reverse complement strand
GGACCAAACATCTTCCCCAAGAGGAATATGGGGCAACACACGAGCACGAGCACCCGTTGCAAGGATCACATGTTTTGCTGTTATGCTTTCTTTGCCCTCTGTTGATGTCACTTCAATGGTTTTCTTCAGAAGGTCTGAGCTTTGGATAGCACCACGCCCCATAAATACTTTAACCTTATTCTTTTTTAGGAGCATCTCAACGCCTTTAGAGAGTTGGGACGAAACATCTCTTGAACGCTTTACAACGGCATCCAAATCGAAACGTACATTATCAGCCTTTAAACCATAGCGATCTGCATGTTTTAAAAAGCCTAAAATTTCAGAACTTCTAAGCAGTGCCTTAGTTGGGATACATCCCCAATTCAAACAAATGCCGCCTAAGTGATTGGATTCCACCACGGCTGTCTTCATTCCCAATTGGGCGGCACGAATTGCGGCCACATATCCACCAGGTCCACCACCAATCACAACAACATCAAAATTTTGAGACATAAGACTCCTATAAAGTTTGTATTTTAGGTTCAAAAAAAACAATATATAGAAAAAGCATATCCCATGAATTAGAGTATATTAGCTAAGATGACAATCGAAATATGATGATGACCCAGAAAAACCACATTCTCATTGTTGATGATGACACCCGTATCCGCGAGCTTATTCAAAAATATTTGATAACGCATGGGTATCTTGTAACAACGGCTGCAAATGCTCAAGAAGCACATGAAACGCTTTCAACTCAAAACATTGATTTGATGATTTTGGATAATCTTATGCCCGGGCAAAAAGGCGTTGACTATCTAAAAGAATTACGCACCAACATTAAGCACCCTAAACACCGCCTTCCAGTCTTAATGCTGACCGCTTTGAATGAGGTCGATCAACGCATTGAGGGTCTTGAGAATGGTGCTGACGATTATCTAGGCAAGCCCTTTGAACCAAAAGAGCTTCTTCTGCGCCTTCAAAATCTTTTATCACGTACAATATCTCTTACTCCCCAGTCGCATATACTAACTTTTGGCTCCCTTTTCTTTGATTTTACCAAAAGCGCACTGATACAAGAAGATACACCGGTTTATCTCACATCAACAGAACACGACTTATTAGAAATTTTTGCGCTCAATCCTGGCGTTGTTTTATCACGCGATGATTTAGCAGAACGCATCGGTGTTTCATTAAGTCCACGCACTGTTGATGTTCAGATAACGCGTCTTCGCAAAAAAATAGAACCAAATCCTAAGCAACCACTCTATCTAAAAACGATTCGCCATCGAGGATATATGTTATGTCCCGATTAAGAAAAAAGAGCTTCTTCTCACCCTTTCAACCCTTCAAAAGCATTAAAAAGGTTTTGCCAAAAACCTTACTTTGGCGCACGCTTCTTATCTTGATTGTCCCCGTCATCTCGATCCAAATTGTTATTAGTTTTGTCTTCTTTGATCGACACTTAAGTAAACAAACTGAGCTATTGTCAGACAATATTGCGCGCAATGTCTCCTTTGCAATCAATTATATGGAGGAGCATCACCCGCACAAAGATTTTGATCAATTAGCCGAAAAAGTCGAGCGCTACGGCAATATTACGATGAAGCTCTTAAATCCAGATTCAAAAATCATGCTTGAATCTGAAAGGTTAGACTGGATTGATCGCTATCTGCTGCGCTCCCTTCAACAACACGTTAAAGCGCCCTTTGATCTCTTGAAAAGAAAGGATTTTCTCTTCATAAAAGTGAATATGGCTGAATCTACCCTGCTCTTTTCACTTGAGGAAAAAAATCTCTACACCCGGACCACTACCATCCTCATTTGGTGGGCTGTGATTACGCCTTTTCTCTTCTTGCTGATTGCTGGTATTTTTATGAAGAACCAAATCCGCCCCCTTAAAAAATTGACGATTGTGGTAAAGGATTTTGGTAAGGGAAGAGAGAAAACCTTTAAACCTTCCGGCGCCTATGAAGTCCGTAAAGTGGGGCAGGCTTTTAATTCCATGAAGGACCGAATTAAACGGCAAATGACCCAACGCACTGAAATGCTCGCAGGCGTCTCACACGATCTCAAAACCCCCCTTACGCGCATGAAGTTAGAGCTTGCCTTTTTAGGTGACTCACAAGCTATTAAAAATTTGCAAAATGACGTGCAACAAATGTCTAAAATGATCGATGAATATTTGGCGTTTGCGCGCGGCGCTGATGGTGAACCCTTTAGCTATATCGCCATTAATACACTCATTCAAAGCCTCAAGCGTGATTTTAAGCATCAAAAAATCACACTTAAACTCCAGAAAACGGATAAAAAATTGTTCGGTCGCCCTGTTTTGCTTCGACGATGCCTCAGCAATCTTCTCTCGAATGCCGCTCGCTACGCAACCAGTATTGAGGTCTTAACACTAGTGCATCCAAAACGTATCAATATCATCATTGATGATAATGGCCCAGGCATCCCTGCTGACAAAAGAGAAGATGTGTTTAAAGCCTTTTACCGTCTTGAAGACTCTAGAAACCCAGATACCGGCGGTACCGGTCTTGGCCTTGCAATTGCAAAAGACATCGCAAACGCTCATGGTGGCAAATTAACCCTTGACGACTCTCCCACAGGAGGCCTTCGAGTGATTCTCAACTTACCTCTTTGACGGATTCGCCTTAACCCATAACACTCAAGACACCTAAAATAGACAGGGAGGATATGGAGAGTTCTTAATAAAAAAGTTTCGGAAATTTGATATAAAAAAACCGCCCGAAGGCGGCTTTTCTAGAGACTAACCTTTAAGATTAGTTTTTCGCAGTTTTCTTTTTGATAGTCGTTTTAAATTCTTCAACGCCATCTTTGACGCGCTTTGCAAAAGAATCTGTAATATCTCTATGTGTTCTAGACCACATGTTCATCACCTCACGGCCATGATTCATGGAATTTTCAAATGAGTTTTTAAGAGAATCGGCATGCGTCTTAAAACGTGACTCATTAGAAGGAGCATTACGAATATTTTCCATATGCGACTTCATATCGTCCAACATCTTTTTAGCATATTGGCCATGCAACTCATTCACTTCCTTAACAGTTGCAAGTGCAGCCTTGTGAGCCTTTGAAAAGACCTCAAGGTTTTTCTTATGTGCATTAATTGCAGCTTCCATGTTAAGTTGTGGCATCGAAAAGTTTTTGAAAAAATCTGAATATTGATTTTTTGCACCGCTTTTTTCATTTGCTTGCGTGGCCATTATTATCTCCCCAAAGTTTTAATTTCAATATATTATGTCCCTTAAGCATACTAAGGTCAACCCTTTAATTACAAGCTATACCACTTTATTAGCGTTCATTCCAGGGTATAAAATTAGAAATATCCTTTAATAAATCTAGCTTTTCATCCACTACAGCCAGTGTTTTAGATAGGTCTTCACTCTCGTCTTCAATCCAGGTTTGAAGCATACATAGCACTGCCACTTCCAAGGCAAAGACTTTAACTGCCCCAAATATTGGAGGAACATTCACATTAGATTTTTGAAGAATTAAACTAAACAAATCAAATAAATCTTGATTTATTTCCCTTAACAAACAAGGGCTTATTATAATTTTTTTATAGGCCACCTGAATACCAGGACGATCGTCAGAAAAAACATCAAAAAGCACCATCAACTGATCAAACAAACGGTCCTTAGGCTCTGTCATCGATGCATCAAATTCGGGGTGTGCACGTATAACTGAATACGCATAAGCAATAGCACTTTTTATACCGTCGAGAGGAGAACCATATAAACCATGCTTTGTTTTCTCCTGATGTCCAGAATCCATTCCCCTATCAGCAGCAGGCTCTAAGGCATCCCACCCCATTAAAGAAAGGGCTTCAAAAAATTCTGTGATTTCCTTGCGTTGATTATGCGGGTCCATAAAAAAAATCCTCCTCTTTCTGCATACCACTTTTATGATAGATCAGAAAGGGAGGATGTTTTGGTCATATACCTGATCAGGTTTTATTATGCTTCTCCAACCGTATCAAACATGACAGTTGAGATAGCATCTTTCATGCTTTTATTTTCAATCAACGCCATTTGGAATGCAGGATAAAAACGTTCACACTCTTGAAAAGAAAGTTCAACAATGCTCTCCAAATATTCTGCGGAAAGATTTTTAAGATCCTGCACAATCACGCCATAGCGATAAAGCAATGTTCCTTCTTCTGAAGAATATTCAAAATGCCCCACAAAAACGCGTTCATTGATGCGTGATAAAAGCTCAAAAACCCTTGACAAATCTTTACCAGGAATACGCAGATCAAGGTCGCAACTGAGCTGCAAAATATTAACATCACTTTGCCAGAAGAACTGCAATCGATAATCGCCCCACCGGCCAGGTATTTCAATAACGATGGCCTCCTGATTCAATCGATGATAAGGCCAGTCTTGAGTTTGGATGAGTTCCTCGATCAAATCAATTGGGTTTGATGAATATCTAAAATCACTATACGATAAGTCGCGTGTGGACACAAAAGATCTCCATAAGGCCTGAATTTTTGATTGATACCCGTAGCATATATTTATTGAGGTGGGAAGGCTTAATTCATTTTCACTAGGAGTTTTACCTTCCTGTCTTTTATCCTTTGCATAGAAGGCATCTTAAGGCATAGTAAGAGCCGAATAAAGAAGAGGTTCAATATGATCGTTATCACTGGTGGTGCTGGGTTTATTGGCTCAAACTTAGTCAAACTCTTAGAAGAGAACACTCAAGCCCCCCTCGTCGTGGTGGATGTTCTCGATCATCAAGAAAAATGGCAAAACCTAAAGAATCGAAAAATACATGATTATATTTTTCCAGAAGCCCTCTTACCCTATTTGGATGAAAATGCAGGGAAAATAACACATGTTTTTCACTTAGGCGCGATTTCATCCACAACAGAGACGAATGCTAATCTCATCATTGAAACTAATTTTCGCCTTTCTAAAAAATTACTGGCTTGGTGTACTGAGCATAATGTCCCTTTTATTTACGCATCCTCAGCAGCAACGTATGGCGATGGATCACATGGGTTCATTGACTCAGAAAATGATGACATCCTTAAAACGTTCACGCCTCTTAATGCTTATGCTTGGAGCAAACATTTATTTGATCGCTACCTACTTGATTTAAAGGACAAAGGATTTAAGCTTCCACCCCAATGGGTTGGCTTAAAATTCTTTAATGTTTATGGCCCGAATGAATACCACAAAGGCAGGATGGCTTCTGTAGTTTTACATGCTTTCAGGCAGATAAAAGAGAAAGGAGAAATGAAGCTTTTCCGCTCGCACCGTCCTGATTTTAAAGATGGCGAGCAAATGCGTGATTTTGTATATGTAAA
>JBQCDM010000082.1:0-3139 GCA_051961235.1 Nucleicultricaceae bacterium (SeqCode) | reverse complement strand
TAATCATTTGGGATAGGACTTCGCATCTCAGAATAAATTCTTTTATTAATTTCATTATTACGTGTGAGAAGAGAGTCAACATGGTTACGATAAGCCATTTTAGCCTCCTGTTGTGGATCTGGAACATCCTGACATTTTTATTCTTATGCAAAACGCCCCCCGCGTCAATAGGACCAAGCCATTGAAAAATATAGAAATTTTATAAATTAATGAAATATAAGGATTATTTTTTGAATTTATTAATTCTCTATCAATGATCTATTAATTTCTTACATGACATATACTTTAAAGAACCAAGCAATACTTACACATCAGAATAGTTATCTTTGAATTCGACGCGAATATCTATCATGTTTTGCGTAGATAAAGAGCACCAAATTCCTTTCTTGTTAATAAAAAATTAAGATTCTGCCCCTTAACCTTCGTGGTTTAATAACCTCATATATAAGGAAGACTGCATGCGCTTTAAATTAATCCTTTGCTCGCTTATTGTTTCTATCACGGCACCTACAGCCGAAGCATCCCATTTAACAACCGAAACAAAGGAAATAAAATCTAGAAAAGCAAGCCATAATCAGTCAGCATCCTTTAAAGATAGAGCTATCACAAAAGATGATTCTGCACCCACAACCCCTTCCCCGTCTCCAGTTATTGCACGACAACAACCTGAAAATGCCACAAACACTATAGAACGTGGCGTTGCAAGTCTAAGACTTCCATCATCAAATCCAGCATACTCAGATAGCCGTCAAGAATTATGTCGTCGGGATAAAGACAACAAACGCAAAAAGAGATGGCAAAGATCTGTGGCCAATAGCGAAATTCAAGAAGCACTTGAAGAACATCAGGATTCTAAATTAGCACACTCCACTATAGAAGCAGAATTATACAAGCGTAACATTGAATCCAGCAGTGATGATGATTCTTCTGAAAGTTTCGCTCAAGATAAAGCCCCAAAACACATCCCTCTTCCTCAAAGTGATGATGAAGAGGCTGACGCAGGTCCAAGTAAGATCCCCATGGCTCCCGTCAAAAGAGGCAGTTATCGTGAACGTCATTGGACAGAAGAAGCTAGAATTCACCCAGATAAATATGATTTTTCAGAACAAACGCCTTGGATGATCATTAAAAGTAAACGTCCTGATAATGATGAGACATCGCAACTTAAGTAACTTTAAAGGGAACACGTTTTTTATGTGTTCCCACTCGTTTTTATAGGGTGAGCATTATCGAGACACTCACAACAATATCACTTTAACATCATTCTTTTTCAATAGAGTCCCCCTCTTCACTCAGATTCCACTTCTGAAGATATGTTGCAGCCCTAGCATTAAAAATATGATTTTTATCCGCTACTACCTCTTTCAATACTGAATGTATGAGGGGTTTTTCTTTTGTATTAAATTGAAGATATTTATTATTAGCTAGCTCGCGGAAAGCATTCAACCATTCCACGTTTAGTTTATTTTGAACGATTGCAACCAATGCAGTACGCCCTATTGTTTCATCTTCCTCATTTCCCTCTCTTAATAACGTGGAACCAGCTCGTTCTTTAGTGTATGTCGTACTATGCTGTGCTAAATGACGCAATGCTGGACGTGCCAAAGCCTTATCCTCTTCAGAGCTGTCAAATGAAAAAAATACCCGCGTGGTCTTATATAATGATGGATGGGCAAAATATTTTAAAACACTTGTCAAATAGATAAGAACAAGCTTTTGATCATCACTGGTCCCATGAAATTTTAGAGTGCGCGCCGCCAAACCACGTTGAGGATGAGAGGAATTTTCAAAAATTTTACGAAGAATAGTTAGAGCCGATTCTTTTTTTTCAACATTTACAGGAAATTCAAAGTCTGCATCCCGAATAAGTTGTGCTGCTGCCCTTGCTTGTTTCGGATGCTTTGAATCGTATGCTACTTTTTCCAAAACAGGACGCATCTTCAAGACTGGAAAGAGTTTTTCAATCTTAAAAACGGCCTTTACTTGTAAGGGATGCGTTTCATCTTGAGCAATTTTATAAAGGTATTCATCCCCAAAGAGTGCAGCTGCTTTTACTTGTTTTGGATGATCACGTTTTAAGGCAATAGCTTTTAATCTCTCTCCCAAAGGGGTTGAGCGATAATGATCTAAATCTTCAAGAGCTGACACCCCGTGAGCAAACAAATGGTAGTTCGCCTCAAAGTAATCTTCATGGAAAGGATTTTCAGCAATCGCTTCAAGGACTTTAATGTTTGTTTTATGATCTTGGAATCTAAGCTGAATCTCTGTACTCTGCGTAGGCGGTGTTTTCGTTTCCTCAAGCTGATCAATCAAATCAACAGCAGATGCCTGAAGAAAAGACACAGAAGACAATAAAGTATTAACAAGAATAAATGAAAAGTATTAACAAGAATAAATGAAAAGTATTTAGACATAAATATTAATCTTCATATTTTTCAACAAAACAACAATTATTATTTATTTATGCAAAGCAATAAATTAAAAAGCGTTATATTGAAGTATAATATTATACTGCACCAGTAGAGCGCGCGGTCTCTTGAATCCATCCACCACCAAGCACACGTGTTCCCTCATAAAACACACACGCTTGACCTGGAGAAACACCATATTCAGGTGTCTTAAACTTCACCAGTGCTTGCTGATTATCACAGAGCTGCACTAAAGCTGGTATTGGCTCTTGAGAAGAGCGGATTTTAACAGTCACCTCAAAGCAAGCATTGAGAGGATACGCATCCGCAATCCAGTTGACCTCTTTCAAAACTAAAGACACACAGCCAAGGGCCTCCTTAGGCCCTACAATCACTTGATGCTTCAAAGGATTAATTGCAACAACATAAAGTGGCTCTGAATGTGCAATACCGAGTCCTCGACGTTGCCCGATGGTATAATTAATAATACCTGTATGCTCGCCTAACTTTGTTCCATCGATGGAGACGATCTCCCCAGCCGTTTTAGCGTCAGGGCGAAGCCGCTCTACAATTTCCGCATAATTACCATTCGGTACAAAACAGATGTCTTGGCTATCGGGTTTTTCAGCGACTTCCAAACCAAAGCGACGTGCATGCTCGCGTGTTACACTTTTCTCGAGCCCCCCCAAAGGGACTCTCAAAAACTGTAATTGTTCATAGGTGGTTGTGAA
>JBQCDM010000081.1:0-11238 GCA_051961235.1 Nucleicultricaceae bacterium (SeqCode) | reverse complement strand
TAAAATTGTACTTTCAGCAAAAAAAAGTGTGGTCAGCATCGAGAGACGTTCGAGCCATTCTGCTTATGAATTTGTTGGCGCAGTTTATGGCAGCGGCTTTATTATCGACAAAGAGCAAGGACTTATTGTCACGAACCACCATGTAGTAGGACGCGCCGCGGTTTCAACATATGATGTCGGATTTTTTAATGGAACAGAAACCACTGCGCAGCTTCTCTATCATGACAGCTGGCAAGATTTTGCATTCCTAAAGGTTGATCCTAAAACTATCCCATCCGATACACCAACAGTAAAGGTGAACAGTGATGAGCCCGCCCTTGGGGAGTCTGTCTTTATTGTTGGAAAAAATGCGGGCCAGAATTATTCTCTCCAAACAGGAGAATTGAGCAGTCACTATGATAATCTGGGACACCTTCCCAATCAGTCCTATCGCATTAGCTTAAATGCCCGAGGCGGGTCAAGTGGCTCTCCGGTTCTCAATAAAAAGGGGGAAGTGATTGGTATCATACATTCTTCTAATTATGATAACTTTGGTTTTGCACTGCCTGTGAATTACATTATAGATGCCTATCGTGATTTGAAGGCGGGTAAAAAGCCTAAACGACGCTCACCGGGGATGCTCACCAACTATTACTCTCTTGATAAAGCGGCCAAATACTATCAATTTCCTCAAAAATTGATTGCAGAATATCTCCAGTCATTCCCAAACTCCTTTAATCGTGTCTTGATGATAAGCTCTGTCTTTAAGGATTCACCAGCCTTTAACAAGCTGCTTGTGGGCGACATTATTTGGAAAGTCAACGGCAAAGAGATTGGGCCCAAACTTTATGAAATGGAAAAGGCCCTGAACAATGCTCCTTTAGATAAAGTGATCATCAGCGTTTATCGTCAAGGAAAACTACTTGATGTGGAGGTTGGTCTCTACGATCTGCAATCAAGCGATATTAAACGTATGGTTCTATTGGGTGGTGCATTATTTTATGAAGCCAACGACTTTATTCGCTATTTCACCAATGCTTCAAAAAATGCCATTTTCTTAACCAACATTAGAGAAGGATCAAGTTTCTCTGGCCGCATAGCGCCTGTGCCCAATTCAAATGTCTATATGCTGAACATTACAGGTTTTTCTGGCAAGGAAGTCCATACGCTTGACGATCTTATCAAGGTTGTTCCAGAACTTATGAAAATGAAGGATTTTAATATGACGTATCGCAACTATGGCGCTTACATCACTTATGATAATGTGCCCATGTTCTCGCATACGCCTTCTACAAGTGAAATCAGCCTCAATGAGATTGACGGTCCACCCGCCCTATTTGAGTTTGATGAAACTTCTTTGAGCTGGATAATGAAACCCATCCTCACAGAACAACATCAATAAAATA
Organism: Nucleicultricaceae bacterium (SeqCode); assembly: GCA_051961235.1. GTDB lineage: Bacteria > Pseudomonadota > Alphaproteobacteria > Caedimonadales > Nucleicultricaceae > JBQCDM01. Next base: position 9,853 of record JBQCDM010000081.1, on the reverse strand, counting down.
AAAAGCGGTGTTCATACAATTTGAATACCGCTTTTATCTTTAACACCACAAGCACAAGACATAAAAAAAGGTGGATAAATCCACCTTTTTTATCGAATCGCATGATCTTAGTTTTGATCAGATGATCTCTCTGGAGCATTTTCATCTTGTCCAGCAGTTTCGCTTCCTTTTGGATCGATGTAGATTTTACCAGCCACATCAGAGTGTTGCTTGCCTTTCTTTACACGAGCCATGCAAGCTTCATAATCTTGAGAAATCACACTATGATGTTTCTCGCAGTTATCGCTCCAAGGTGTGTTTGGCGTTGAGCGATCACATGTGGATGTTGGATTTGATGTGCAACCAGCAACAACGAGAGCGCCAAGGCTTGCAACAATCATAAGAGATGATTTCATAATAGTCCCCACTTATTGTTTAAATTTAAATACAATTTGAACTTAACACCAAGAGATCGTCTACTGTCAAGCGTGTGTCATACGGCCATAAGCGATTTTAACAAGAGTGCCTCGAAAGACACACCCAATTCTTAAAAAAAAATGCCCAATGAATAGAATTCTCTTTTACAAATATCCCTTGTTTTCTTTGCATTATTAGGATGAGTTATATAGACAGTAAAACACTCGGCACTTCACTACCCGATGATTCATCACTTCTGCTGCCACCCTTACTACCCCTTGTATCAGCGTCCATTTTTCACACGATCAGGCAAATCTTTATTTGGTCAAATCATAAACCACGAATGCTATTTTGATAAAAAAAAATACATCCTGCATGACATTCACTTGTTTCCCAAAATGACTTAGTTTAATATTTATAATGAAAATATTTTAATAAGTTAAAAAACAACAACAGCAGGGAATAATGTATACTTTTAAAGAAATTACAAAAAGAATCGCTTTGATTTTTTTACTCACATCTTCCACTTTATTAATTCAGGGATGTGGTGATGAGAATCCTGTTACTACATCTGGCGACTTTCAAGGCCGACCTGTGACAGGAAATCCAAGTGACACCACAAGCGGTGAATCATCTTCATCATCCCCATGAAATATTACTCTGCACTATAATCTAAGAAGCGGGCAACTTATATTTTGAATGACCCGCTTCATATCACAAAATCCATTAGATAAGAACGTCTTCCTTCCTCGTTTGAATCAACCAAAATAGATCATTTATTTATCCATATACAGATAAATCGTGTATTAACGATATCCTCGACTACCTGTCATGTCAGAACCATAAAAGCTACTATAGCTATCTTTGGAGTCATTATTTCCTGTGGTCTCAGCGCAGCTTATGAGTTGTGCAACCGTTACAAAAACACAAAGTATATAGAGGCAGCTACGATATGACATAATAACCTCCCTTTTTATTTTCCCCTTACACACTTTCAGGATAACACAAAAAATCTTGATGATTACTTAAAAGAGAAAAAAAATATGGTAGCGGAGGAGGGATTTGAACCCCCGACACACGGATTATGATTCCGCCGCTCTAACCAACTGAGCTACTCCGCCATAAAGGATGGTATTTTCTATACTTGGCTCGGCCTTGACTGTCAAGGCCCAATCGGTAATTCTCTAAATTACCGATCGATTTCCTTCCTAATTAAGCCGCAAAGAGTTTAATGGGTTCAGTTAAATACATCTTAAGCGCTTGCAAAAACTGAGCTGCAACAGCACCATCCACCACGCGATGATCAGCCGACAACGTGCATTCCATAATCGTTGCAACGGTAATGGCACCTTTTTTCACAACGGGCTTTTCAACGCCTGCACCCACGGCAAGGATGCAGCCCTGCGGTGGATTGACAACCGCCTGGAAGGATGTGATGCCATACATGCCTAAGTTTGAAAGAGAGAATGTCCCTCCTTGAAATTCCTCTGGTGCTAGTTTTCCAGCACGAGCCTTTTGAATCAACTGTTTTGCCTCAGCAGAAATTTGATATAATGATTTTGATTCGGCTTGCCTGATAATGGGTGTCACCAGCCCTCCCTCGATCGCAACAGCAACAGAAACATCAGAGCTCAAAAAACGCTTCACATGATTATCTGCAAAAGAAGCATTGGCATCGGGCACATCACGCAATGCAAGCGCACAAGCTCTGATAATAAAATCATTCACAGAGAGTTTAGCATCTTTTTCAAGGGACGCATTAAGCTGCATTCGAGCCTTGAGCAAATCATCAATTTCACATTCTATAGTGAGATAAAAATGCGGAACCGTTTGTTTTGATTCTTGAAGACGGCGCGCAATGACTTTTCTCATATTGGTGAGCTTAATCTCTTCGTAAGGAGGAAAAAGGCCATCACTTGCAACAACGGGACCTTCTAGAACGCGTTGTTTTTGAGGAACACTAGGAAGCGTCGATACACCAACAGGTGCTTTGTCCAGATCAGCTTTCACAATACGACCGCGCGGCCCAGATCCTTGAAGTGTCGCAAGATTGATATTCCGTTCACTCGCTAAACGTCGTGCTAAAGGAGATGCATGAATACGTCCGCCCTGCTGTTGTGCCACAGCAACGGGCTGAGGTGCCATGACGGGTGCTGCTACCGCTACAGCCTGAACGGCTTGTACTGGCGGAGTACTTGCAGCAGCTGTCTTTTGTGGCGCTGCTACTGTTTCTGCTTGAGCCACGGGTGTTGATGCTGCAAACTTTTCAACAAAAGCGTCGATTAGGCCTTCATCTTCGCCCTCTTCCAGCAAAACACCAATCAGAGCATTCACAGGAACATCTTCAGTGCCTGCTGAAACCAAAATGCGGCCAAGTCGACCTTCATCCACCGCTTCCACTTCCATCGTAGCTTTATCGGTTTCAATTTCAGCAAGCAAATCACCTGCTTTTACGGCATCGCCTTGCTTCTTATGCCATTTAACTAAATTACCTTCCGTCATCGTTGGTGAGAGGGCAGGCATCAAAATTTTAACTGGCATATCTATATCCCCGTTCGCTTAAATCAAATATTACTTCTTGTAGCAGACGTCACGCACTGCATTTACAACCCAATCCGTTTGAGGCAATGTCAACTTAACGAGATTGTCAGCATAAGGCATTGGCACATCAATACCGGCGATTCTTTTTACTGGCGCATCAAGATCATCAAAAGCATGTTCCATCATCAAAGCTGACAATTCTGAGCCTATGCCTGCAAAAGGCCATCCCTCTTCAATAGAGACAAGACGGTTGGTTTTGCGCACCGATTCAACAATCGTTGCAATATCGAGTGGACGAATCGTGCGAAGATCAATGACTTCAGCATCAATCCCCTGCTCTGCCAACACCTCGGCTGCATCAAGAGCCACTTTGACCATGAGAGAAAATGCCGTAATCGTTACATCGCGACCTGGTCTTACGATATGAGCCTTACCAATGGGAACAAGATGATCATCCCCAGATGGAACCTCAAACGACTGACCGTAGAGCATTTCATTTTCTAGAAAAATAACCGGGTCAGGATCACGGATTGCTGACTTTAAAAGACCTTTAGCATCAGCCGCACTATAGGGTGCCACCACCTTAAGACCTGGGCAATGCGCATACCAACTTGCATAACATTGGGAGTGTTGTGCACCAACACGTGCCGCTGCACCATTGGGACCACGAAAAACAATGGGACATCCCATCTGGCCGCCAGACATATAAAGCGTTTTACCCGCACTATTGATGATTTGGTCAATGGCTTGCATGGCAAAGTTAAACGTCATAAATTCGACAATTGGCTTTAATCCTGCAAAAGCAGCACCAACACCAAGCCCTGCAAAACCATGCTCGGTAATGGGCGTATCAATCACGCGCTTCGGTCCAAATTCATCCAATAGCCCTTGTGATACTTTATAGGCTCCTTGATACTGAGCGACTTCCTCACCCATCAAGAAAACTTCTTTATCTAGGCGCATTTCCTCGGCCATGGCATCTCGAAGAGCTTCACGAACGGTTACAGTCATCGTTTGACTTGTTGACATGTCACTCTCCTACCACTTAATTTCGTCTGATATTGGGGTTGATGATGTAATCTTCCCCGATTCAATGGGATTCAAGTACACATCCGTAAAGAGCTCCGCTTCATCAGGCTCTGGACTTGTCTCAGCAAATTCCATTGTCTCAACCATGATTTCTTTAATTTTCTTATCAATGGCTTTAAAGGCATCTTCTTTCATACCAAAGGATTGTTCAAGAAGATGACGCGCATTATCGATGGGATCCGAATTCTCTTTCATCGTATCCACTTCTTCTTTTGTACGATACTTACCTGGATCCGACATGGAGTGACCTCGGTAACGATAAGTCTTCACCTCAAGCAATACAGGCCCATTGCCTTGGCGAACATATTCTGTTGCCTTAAGAGCAGCATCACGCACCGCTAAAACATCCATACCATCCACAACATAACCTGGAATACCGTACGCTTCGCCGCGCTTATAGAGTTCTGGCAATGCACTCGAACGCTCAACAGAGGTTCCCATCGCATATTGGTTATTCTCAATAACATAGATAACAGGTAATTTCCAAAGGGAGGCCATGTTAAAGGCTTCATATACCTGCCCTTGGTTAGCAGCACCATCGCCCATATAGGCCATAGAAAGCCCACCATCTTCACGATATTTATGGGCAAAAGCCAAACCTGTCCCAAGTGGAATTTGTGCGCCTACAATACCATGCCCACCAAAGAAATTTTTCTCCCTTGAGAACATGTGCATAGATCCGCCCTTACCCTTAGAGTATCCACCAACACGACCTGTCAATTCAGCCATGACTCCGCGTGGATCCATACCGCATGCAAGCATGTGACCATGATCGCGATAGGCTGTAATCACTGTATCTTGAGGATTAAGGCAAGATTGTAATCCTGTAACAACGGCTTCTTGGCCAATATATAGATGGCAAAAACCCGCAATTTTGCCCATACCATAAAGCTGCGCTGCGCGTTCTTCAAAACGACGAATCAACAGCATCATCTCATAGTAAGACAAAAGCTCTTCAGCTTTCACATTGGCAATAAGAGAATTTTGATTTGAAAGAGAGTGAGAGTGATTTTTGTGGTTCAATGCAGCGCTCCCATGATGTTGCGTCATCGGTGAATCCTTTCCATTGCAATTTTAAACAATACCCAAGAGACTATATAAGCTCTTGGGCGTATAACCATTGTTTAGAAAAAGGATTTCTCGTTAGGCCTTGCTCGCTTTGTTGGGAGCATCCTTTGGCTTGAATGTTGTTTTCTCAGGAATACGAGCACTCTTACCTGAACGATCTCTCAAATAATACAATTTTGCACGACGTACACGGCCACGGCGCACGACTTCAATTTTAATATTATTGGAATAAAGTGGAAATACGCGTTCAACGCCTTCACCAAATGAAATCTTACGCACAGTCACGGAAGAGTTAATGCCTGCGTTTTTACGCGCAATGCATACACCTTCATAAGCCTGCGTACGCTCACGCTCACCTTCAACAACTTTCACGAGAACGCGAAGTGTGTCACCTGCTCCAAACTCAGGAATTTCCCGACCTTCTGTCAGTTGAGCGAGGTGCTCTTGCTCAAATTGCTGAATACTATTCATGACGAATCCTTTCTCTCACCTTTAATAATTCACAATAGGCTTTCCATAAATCAGGTCTGCGGTTTTTTGTCAATTCCTCTGCCTGAGAAAGCCGCCAAGCCTTGATATTTTCGTGATGTCCCGACCGTAGTGGCTCAGGAACCATCCGCCCTTTCCATTCAAAAGGTCTTGTATATTGGGGATATTCCAAAAGACCTTCTGCAAAACTTTCTTCACTGATTGACTCTGTATCACCTAAGACGCCAGGAATCAACCGAATACATGCATCAATCATGCTCATTGCTGCGAGTTCGCCTCCAGATAAGACAAAATCGCCAAGGCTTATTTCCTCAAAGCCCCACGCATCTAAAACACGCTGATCAACACCTTCAAATCGTCCACACAATAACCCTATTGTGTCCGTTTGTGCAAGCTCTTTTGCAAGTGCTTGATCAAACCTTTGTCCCCGAGGAGACAAGTAAACAAGTCGACTAGGCCTTGAATCCGCATAATGGGCCTCCAGCGCTTCATCTATAACATCGGGGCGCATCACCATTCCGGGACCCCCACCATAACAAGTATCGTCCACAGTGCGATGCTTGTCATGTGCATAATCTCTTATATTCACAGCATCCAGAGACCACAATCCCTGTTCCAATGCTTTTCCAATGACTGAATAGCCAAGTGGGCCTGGGAACATTTCAGGAAATAAAGTAAAGATCTTTATTTTCACCACTATTATTCCTTTTCAAGCGTATCATGCACTGGAAATAATTCCATGTATGCTTCATCAAGTCTTAAATACGTATCGTCTATTACCACATGCCCCAGAGCCAAATCAATCGTAGGAACAGCCGCTTTTGTAAATGGAACATAGACGGTCTTGCCGTTATGTTTTAACTTTATTTCAAGCGTATCCTGCGCCCCAAAATTATGGATAGCAAGAATCGTCCCAATAAGAAACCCATCCAGGTTTTGTGCTTTTAGACCAATCAAATCGACGTAATAAAACTCTTCTTCCTCGAGTGGATGAAGATCCGATTTTTTGATATAGAAAAATCGGCCTCGCAGTGCTTCTGCATCATTACGCGTATCGATGCCTTCTAGTTGCGCCTTAAGAATAGCATCAGATCGTCCACCTGCTTTTAAGGAAACACGATAACGTTTCTCCTTTTCATCAAACAGCTCTTTTAATTTGAGAATTTGATCACAGTCGGACGTAAAAAAACGTATCCAAATGGCACCTTTAATACCGTGAGGCCCGAGAGCCTCTCCGATACATATCCAATCATCTTTGTTGAGGCTAGTCATTGTGGTACCTTTCACTCAACAAACAAAGATCATTATTCAGCTGCAGGAGCTGCTTCTTCAGCTGGAGCTTCAGCGGGTGCTTCAACTGGTGCTGGATTTGCTGCAGCTTGCGCCGCTTCTTTTGCTGCTGCTTCTGCAGCTTCACGCGCATCTGCCTCAGCCTTCAAGCGCTCTTGAGCTTTTCTTTTTGGTTGTGATTTAACAGGATCGTTACCAAACGCTGGTGCCTTTACCAAACCAAGCGTTGCCAAGAAACGCGCAACACGATCTGTCGGAAGAGCACCTGTTTGAAGCCAATGCTTCACACGCTCTTCATTAATAACCAAACGCTCTGGATGATCTTTTTCAACCATAGGGTTGTAACGGCCTACTTTTTCAATATAACGGCCGTCTCTTGGGCTATCTGAGTTTGCAACAACAATTGCATAGTGAGGACGCTTTTTCGATCCATGTCGTGCTAAACGAATTCTTACTGCCATTTTTTACTCCTTTGTTAATCTTTATGATCGGGTTGGAAAAAGACCTTGAAGACCTTGCCTCAAAAGCCCTTTCTTACCGAGTTTTTTGAACCGCTTCATGACACCTTGAATGTCCTGAAATTGCTTCAACAGTCTATTCACATCCTGCACAGATGTTCCTGAACCATCAGCGATGCGACGTCTTCTTGACGCATTGAGCAACTTGATATATTTGCGCTCGCGTGGGGTCATAGACTGAATAATGGCGATCTGGCGTTTGATGATACGATCATCTATTCCAGCATCTCCCATCTTTTCCTTTATTTTTCCAATACCTGGCAACATTCCCATAATGCCGGACATACCGCCCATCTTGCTAATTTGACGGAGCTGAGCCTCAAAATCAGAAAGGTCAAATTGCCCTTCTTCCATTTTTTTGGCCATGCGCATGGTTTCTTCTTGATCAAGCGTCTCAGCAGCCCGCTCAACCAAACTCACCACGTCACCCATATCTAGGATACGGCTTGCAATACGTTCAGGATGAAAGGGTTCAAAAGCATCCACACGCTCACCAACACCCATAAATTTTATGGGCTGACCAGTCACCTGTCGCATGGAAAGCGCTGCACCACCGCGCGCGTCACCATCAACACGCGTTAAGATAATACCTGTAATACTGAGCTGTTCATGAAAAGTCTTTGCAATGCTCACAGCATCTTGTCCGGTCATGGCATCTGCCACTAACATGATTTCAGAGGGCTTCATCAAAGCCTTAATTTCTTTGAGCTCTTGCATCAACGCGTCATCAATATGAAGACGGCCTGCAGTATCTAGAATCAGAACATCTACTGCCGTTAATTTGGATTCATTGAGGGCTCTTTTTGCAATATCAAGTGGCTTTTCGTCCTCAATAATAGGAAGCGATTCAACCCCAATTTGCCCTGCCAAAATCTCCAGCTGTTCACGCGCAGCCGGCCTGTATATATCGGTCGAGGCTAACAAGACACGCTTTTTTCTTTTGGTTGAAAGGATTTTTGCGATCTTTGCAGCAGAGGTAGTCTTACCCGATCCTTGCAACCCCACCATCATAATAACAACAGGCGGTGTTGCAGCGAGATTAAGCTCTGCGCCTTCTCCACCTAAAACCTCAACGAGGTGATCATGCACAATCTTGACGACCATTTGGGCTGGCGTCACGCTTTTTAAAACTTCCTGCCCAACTGCTTTTTCTCTAACCGACTCAATAAAGCTTTTGACAACAGGCAGCGAAACATCGGCTTCAAGCAATGCCACGCGAATCTCTCGCATAACAACAGCAACATCTTCCTCACTCAAAGAACCACGTCTTTTGAGTTTATCAAAGATGCCACTTAGGCGTTGACTCAACGATTGAAACAAACTTTATTCCTTATAATGCAAAATGCGCCAGTGAGCGAAACTCGCCAACTGACGTAAAAAATTTAGGTCATGTTTATGGGATTATTATGACTCTGTCAAGCAAAGAAAATAGGCTTGCACATAAGAGTCTGCAAAGAAGAGAATCAGCGATTAATGATGTTTCCTCTTTTTAACGTTGAGTTTTTTTTGAATCCATCTCCAAATAACCGGATAGAATGCTGCAATCGCAACAAATAATGTTACCAAAAGCATTGTGGCAACAAAGCTAACAATTTGGTATTCATGCGTATCAGGCGCTACAAACCAACCAGCAATAACACCTGCAAGAACAAGCAACCCTCTCACCACCCAGCTCAACATAAATTCAAGCTCCTTGCTTTTATCTTTATTTTTTTTAGTTTAGACTTATTTCTTTTAAAGTAACATTTTCCCTAAAGTATTTAAAGTTCTTACAGCTGTTTCCATTGACATATTGAAACATCAATATATTTTTACACCCAATAAACATCACCGGAGAATTTCATGAAAAATATCGTCCTTGTTGTTGAATGCATTCTTGAATGGCAGGAAAAATTTCTCGTTATCGAACGACCTCAAGGCGTGCATGCTGGAGGAATGCTTGCCTTTCCCGGCGGAAAAGTTGAAGATGTGGACGCTCAAACAAACACGCATGTTCTTGAAACCGCTGTCAAACGTGAGATTTTAGAAGAAGTTGGCCTCTCTCTCCATCAGACGCCACAATACGTGATGAATAGTTTCTTCAAAGACTCCAGAGGCAACACTATTCTTGATGTTATTTTTTATGCGCGCTTAGAAGGTAGCCAGCCAAGCATTCTTGCATCACCACGTGAAGTTGCGTCCTTTCATTGGATGACAACTGAAGATTTAAAAGCAGCACCCCATTGTCCATCCTGGGTTTTGACTTACCTTGAAGCCGCTAAAAAATTTCATCCTTAAAGCTCATCCGTTGATGATTGGGTCAAACTGCTGTCATTCTTTTGCTGTTTCTGCCACATATCATAATAGCGCCCTTTTTGAGCAAGCAGCGCCTCATGCGTTCCGGATTCAACAACCTCTCCTTGATCCAACACAATAATCTTGTCCGCATGCACGACTGTAGAAAGACGGTGCGCAATAATCAG
>JBQCDM010000080.1:0-5709 GCA_051961235.1 Nucleicultricaceae bacterium (SeqCode) | reverse complement strand
CTTTTCCAAAATAGGGATATTAAAGACCTCAACCAAATTGCAATCGATTTGGAGAAAACAGCAACGGGGTCATATCTAAAATTCATGTATCCAGGAAAAGATATGGAGACAGCATTAGGGCTTGCCGTTGACAATATGCTGAAACTGATCCGCAAGGATGCAAATGCGAGAAGTCGTATAGCGAGTGATGCGATTATTAAATCACTGGAGGACGATTTTGATGGCGTGAAGAAAGAGGTTGTTGATCTCACACGTGAGATTTTAAAAAGCTCTGTTGCTTATGGTCCAGACTATACAGCTTTTTACCATGGTCATGGCAACAGCCTTCGACTCTACCTCGACATGTTAAGAGAGATTAAAGGATATGAGAATATTGCAAATCTCGACTCAACCAATCCTTTGCGGGATAAAGGACAGAAAAGCGAGGTCAAGAATGCTAAAGATCTTTTGGATCGTTATGAAGACGAAGCAATTGCCTTTCAAAAACGTGTCAATCAAGAGGCAAAACTGAAAGATCCAAATGCTAAAGAAGTAGAATTATTTGATACAGGTAGAACGTTGGGTGTGGGGTTTGCACCCGATAAGATTGATTTCTTCAGGGATCATGGCGTTTCAGCAAACATCAATCTGTTTGGTAATATGCATGTTCTTGCGGAATGCACACTCTTCTATTTCTTAGACTCATTTAATATTAGCAATCCTAATGAAGCATTGGTTAAAAACTTGCTCTCGCGCATCACACCAGAAGGTGCGCCTGAAGGTTTTGTCGAAGCACGCATGAAGCGATATTCTGATCTCTATAATCAGTATATGCAGGAAAGTGGCGGCAATCTTATGCAAATCTTTATTAAAAATAAACCTGATGAGGAAAATAATACCAATCTGATGGATGAAATAACGTTTCCTGCATGGATGAAAGGTATTCCTTTATGGGAAAGTAGGGACACAGGTAAATTGGCAACCGTTTCTAATAACTTTGATGCGGTGCCAGTGCTTTCCAATAAAAACAAACTTTTTAAGAGCGTTAAAACAAGCGATTATGTGGGGTTGTTTACAGAAGATCCCAATGCATTTATCAGCAAGTATTCAAACTTCTCCAAGGTGAAGAATGTTCAAAAGAAGCATCGTATGGCGTCCTATGATCGCCCTCAGGTGAGAATATTTGTCGATCCAAAAACATTTAATGACGGCAAAAATGTGATTGTAGAGCAGTATACACGCAGCCAAGTAGGGGCAAATGCATTAAGCGCATATCAAAGTGCGCTTCAAAAACTCATTAAAGAAGATATGGAGCTGTATCTTGAAGGCCTTCAAAAAGGTACAGCAAAAGGTGCTGAAGGTGATCGTCTTACAAAGCTTGTGGCATTGATGAAGCAAGGTCAAGAATTTGAAGAGGCGAATAATGCTTATAAAACACCACCTAAAGAGGCTACAATGGCGGTGCCAGCACCAAAAGTAATCGCCGTGAGCCAATCAGGGAATAAGACAAAAACAAGCACATCAACAACTGTTATGAAAGGGCGGCTGCCAGCACCAACTGCACCTAAAGAGGCCACAATGATGGTGCCAGAGCCAAAAATGACATCACTTAGAAAATCTGTAAAAAGCACACAATCCGATAAGGAAAACATCCCAAATAGGGCGGTTTCAAAAAAAGTAAGTAAAAAAAATGGCGCTAAAGCAGAACAACAGAAGGGATCAACGCAAAAGATGACGTCCCTCAGCAAATCTGAAAAAAAGGTGCAATCCAAAAAGGATACGATGCAAAGTAAAAGGGTGGCTAAAAAGGCAAGTAAATTAACGCGTTCGGAAAAGAAGCCATTGGCACCCAAAAACGTTAAACCCCGCTAATAATCAATCACTCAATTCCGATGAAGACTGAGGTTTTTGCCTCAGTCTTTTCTTTATAGGTAGTGCTTAATGCGCTTTAAAAAGGAGAAATAGCTTCAATAATTTGCTGTCCGACAGGCGCTTCTTGGATGTTGGTCAAAACGCCCCGGCCACCATAAGAGATGCGCGCTTCTGCAATTTTAGTCAGATCAATAGAATTGGCAGCCGTAATATCCTCTGGTCTTACAATGCCTTCAATCAATAATTCACGTAGTTCATTGTTAACGCGCACTTCTTGCCGACCACTGATGACAAAATTGCCGTTTGGTAGGAGTTGCACAATAGATGCCGCAACATTGGTGACCATTTGATCTGTTCGCTTAATACTACCTGTGCCATTATGAGTTGGGTTGCTTTGCATGTTAAATAATTTCGTATTATCGAAGGCATGGGGAAATAAAGATTTTGCTTTATTTTCAAACCCAAGCAAATTTGAAACCCCGGTGTTGGTTTGGCTGTTGCGATTCGTATCAGTCGCGTTTGAAAAATTTACAGTATCCGTAAAATTCACAACAACGGTTAGAATATCTCCAACTTGGCTTGCGCGTTGATCTTTAAAGAACCCTTGTGCGCCTGTTCTCCACAATGAATTAGGACTGCCATAGGGGGGCTTTGGATTGGGCATGGGCATCGTTACAGGCTGATAGTCAGGTTTGGCCTGTGGATTTTGGATATGCGTCATCGGAGTCAGTTCTCCTGCTGCATCAATTTTATCAAGCGTCTTGCATCCTCCAAGGCTCAAAAGAAAAAGAGAGAGCACGGTGAGTGATGCATGCATTTTAGACATTAACCTAACTCCTGTAGTAATTCTGCTTCTGGGCTTGAAATCGTTACCTCATTAGGACTGGTGATGATGCCCTCAAGCATTTGATTTGAATCTATATTGGTGACGCGCACAACAGAGCCTAATGTGCCGTTATCCAAAGAGCGTCCTTTGGCTTGGAGAACCATGTTGGTTGTTTTATAGGTAAGAGTCACAAGAGCACCTTTGCGCAGCAAAAGTTCGTGGGTGACTTGATGCGACCTTATGGGGCGGCCACTCAGTAATCGTCCAGATTTTGGTTGTGTTCCGATGAGTGCTTCTTTTTCCACAATCACACCGCCCATGAGTTGATTTTCAGGTACTTCTTTAAGCGTGATATCTTCATCTTGAATAGTCTCACCAACACCAATAGGGCGTATTAGGACAGGGACTTCGTGATAGATAATGAGTCGCCCCGATAGTTCGGTCTCCCGGGAAGGTGATGTGGACCTGTCTTCAAGAATACATTTAAAACGCCCCCCTTGGGTGAGAAGGACAAAGTCAGAAACTTCTGTTGTTTCAGGATTCATCTGTTGAAGCAAATATTGTTGTTGGTGATTCAACGCATTCAATGAAAAGGTGAATCGCTTATCCATTTTGCTACTGATGTTATGTTCGATCAGATCATTCACCCAGTGATAGGGAGAAGAGGGAGCGCTCTGTTTTTCTGTTGGCTCTGATTGTTGCAGCTGTGATTGGGCACTAAAATAACTGTTGAGAGATTGGTTGCCAATATCCGTTGCATGAAGCATTTGAGTGCTTCCCACACAAGATAGGGCAACCAGGGCCCAAAATCTCATCGTATTTTTCAAAGGCATCTCCCTATTTTCTGGATCTTAAGCGCCCAGTGATTTAATACCTGCAAGCATATCTTCGGCAGTTTTTGCCGCTTTTGTATTCATTTCAAAGGCACGTTGTGCTGAAATCAACTTTGTGACAGCTGAAATCGCATTAACGTTAGAGCCTTCTAAATAACCTTGTGCCAGTGTTCCCATGCCATCATTGCCGGGTGCATCAGTTGTAGGCGTGCCCGATGCTGTGGTTTCGTAAAGTAAATTGCCTTCACCTTCTTCAAGTCCTGCAGGGTTTGCAAACTTAGCAAGATCAATTTTCCCAAGGCTTTGGGGTTGTACTTGTCCAGGAAGCTTAGCATACACCTGTCCATCTGGCGTAATAGATACATCTGCTCCCTCAGGAATCGTAAAGCCCGGAAGCACTGTATCACCGGATTGAGTGACAAGCAAACCATCTGCATTTTTGCTAAAACTGCCGTCTCGAGTATAGGCAATATCTCCTGAAGGCGTTTCAATTTGGAAATATCCGCTGCCTTGAATCGCAATATTAAGGGGGTTATCTGTGCTAAGGAGAGGCCCTTGCTCTAAAATGCTGACAATCGCGGATGGTTTAACGCCAAGGCCAATTTGAATGCCGCCTGGTGCTACATTGCCATTATTCGATGTGATAGAGCCGACACGCTTTGCATTTTGCGAAATCATTGTTTCGAAGAGTGTCATCTTTCTTTTATAGCCTGTGGTTTCCACGTTGGCTAAATCGTGCGAGATTTGATCGAGTAGCAATTGTTGAGCAGCCATACCTGTAGCAGCTGTATTAAGTGCGCGGACTGTCATGATGTTCTCCTTATTTATCTTTTAAGCAATAGGTGGAATTTTTACTAAGCGTTGGATCATTTCTTCAGCAAGCTTGGCCTCTTGATCAATAATCTTTTGCATCATCTGGTATGTTCGATGGATCCAGATGAGGCGCGTCGTTTCTTCCATAGGGTTAATATTAGAACCAGTTAAATACCCTTGTATCAACGAGGGTTCCTCTGAGGGAGTGGGGGCTTCTTTTGTGGTGAATAAGGTGCCTTCAGTTCTCTCAAGAGCGTAGGGGTTTTGAAACTCAAAAACGCCGATTTTATCAATAATGCCATCCTTGTTAGAAATGGTGCCATCTGGGCTGATGACAAAGTCGCCTCGGTCTAATGGAATGTTAATGGGGGATTCGCTGTCATTTAAGACGGGATATCCTTCATGCGTCACAAGCTGACCGTCATTGTCAGACCTAAAAGCACCATTCAACGTATATTTGCGCCCTGTTGGCGTCTCCACCGCAAAGAATCCACTACCCGTATTAGACACATGATAAGGATCGCTGGTAAATTCTGCAGGACCAGGCATCATATCTTTAATGCTGACTTTATCCTCTACATAGGCAACTTGCCCGGTTTTATTTAAGAATTTTGAGAAAATAATTTTTTGGCCCAACGCACCTGGTGTGTTGAGTTGCGCAATATTATCGGTCGTCACTTCCAGATCGTGCTGTAAGGCTTTTTGCATCGAGAGTGCTACACCTGCGTAAGATTGAATGGCCATGGATTTTCTATCCCTATTGTTTAAATCCTTATTGATCAATTACAATGCAGGATGCGTGCCAAGTGATCGAAATGAGACGCTTCTAATAAAAAAAAGATGTCAAGAAAAGGGAATGTCGACAATTTTATTGAAGTGGAAAATAATAATATACAATAATAAAGACAAAAAAACAGGTGAGGATTAGTTCCATGTCTTCTGAAGCTGAAATTATTGAGCCCCAAAATGTCACACCCTCTGATGATAGTTCTGGGGGTAGGCAAAAATCGTCGGGTCTCGTAAAAATTTTGCTTGTTCTCGTTATTGTACTGTTGATTGCCTTGAGTATTGCAGGGACACTATTTTTTACAGGCTATTTTAATAAGCAGGCAGCGTCTGGCGACAATGCTGATGTCCCAATTGAAAAACTTGTTTATGTGCCGCTTCCTGAGATGCTGGTCAATTTGTCCTATCAAGCTGGTAAAAAGGCGACATTCTTAAGATTATCAGTAAAGCTGGAGTGCGCAGATGCTGAGATTGCAAAATTGATTGATACGGCAAAACCAAGAATTATTGATACATTCCAAGTTTACTTGCGAGAACAACGCGGTGAGGATCTGGAAGGTTCAGCGGGCCTTCAAAGATGACGAGAGGAATTCTTAAAGC
>JBQCDM010000079.1:0-3565 GCA_051961235.1 Nucleicultricaceae bacterium (SeqCode) | reverse complement strand
ATGACGAAATAAGGTGGGAAAAATCATGAAAACTCCAAAAAGTTGACTTAAAGTTAATAATGAATAAATTAGATGAAAAAGTAATTTTTCCGCGAAATAATAGCTTTTTCATGCCAGCTTAATAATTATCTTTATGCTATTTTGTCAATATGTTAATTTTAATTTAAGAAAATTTTAAAGAGATCAAGCCTCTCTAGCTTAAGGGAGTAATCTTGTCATCAATCAATAATTCTAAAGCGCTAGAAGAAGGAGATCAATTGAGGAACCTCCCCCAAAATGATGCTTCATGAGTGAGTCCTTCGCGACCACGTGGTCTCTATAAATTGTTTGAAAGTGAGTGTAATGGGTGTCTAACACCCCAAATACGGATACAGTATTTCTTTTCTGATACACTTTATTTTTAACGTCATTCTTATTTCGTTTTTTATACGCAACGAAAAGGTCGAAGAGCCTTGCTGTAGCAACTTCTTCATACATCTTTAATAATCTCTTCGCTTTTTGCTGGTTTTTGAAGGTTAAGAGAAGAGGACTTTTTTGAATCTTCTTCGTATCTTCTAATACTCCTTAACGATAGAGTTTTTGAGCTTCAGATAACATCTGCATTATTCTCCAAGACTTAACCCATTGGTCACCATTTGCAATAAATTTATTCTGTTCAATACATTGAGTAATAACTTTATTTGCAGTTTCTTTGTTACCCAAATCGTGGATAGCAGTTAAAATATCTTTATCAATTATGATTTTTCCTACAAAATGTTGAGATGCTACTTCTGCAACCCAGGTGCGATGATCTCCCATTTCTTGAAGAGTTTTGCATATAGCGCCGATATTCCAAGTTTTCCACACACCCTCTTCATTGGCAAAAAGATTGTTTGTTGCTGCTAAGACGATTGTTTGTTCAGCAGTTTTTCGACCTAAGGCATGAATATCTTTTAAAATATTAGCAGTAATATCTACTTTGCCATTAAAATATTGAGAAACTAAATCTGCAACCCACACACGATCCTCTCCCATGTTTTTGAGAGCCTGGAAAATAGCGCTTATACCCCAAGGCCTCAGCGCGCCTTTTTCGTCGAGCAAGAGTTTCTTTTCTATTACAAAGGGAATAAGGTGTTCTGCAGATTCTTTGCCAAGATCGTGAATACTCTTTAAAATTAATGCATTGGTGTCGGTGCGTCCTACAAAATGTTGAGACGCTACTTCTGCAACCCACATACGATCCTTTCCCATGTTTTTGAGAGCCTGGAAAATAGCGCTTATACCCCAAGGCCTCAGCGCGCCTTTTTCGTCGAGCAAGAGTTTCTTTTCGATGGCAAAGGGAATAATGTGTTCTGCAGATTCTTTGCCTAAGATATGGATAGCTTTTAAGATAGGTGCACGATCTCTATTTTCTCTAAAATAGCGAGAAAATAAACTTTCCACCCATTCACGGTCATCCCAGATGTCTTTAAGAGTCCTACAGATCTCTTTTATCTTAAAAGGATTAGGATGGTTGTTTTCATCGAGAAAGAGTCCCTTTTCGATGGCAAAGGGAATAGTTTGTTCTGCAGTTTCTTTGCCGAGCTCACGCAGATCATTAAAAATAGATGCGGTGATAAAAGGACGTTCTCCAAAACATTGAAATAGACAATCTGCCACCCATTCACGGTCATCTCCCATATCTTTGAGAGTCGTGAAGATTTCTTTTGTATCCCAAAAATTAAATTTACCTTCCCTATTAAGAAAGAGCTTCTTTTCCATTCCTAAGAGGAGCACTTTTGTTCCTAATTCTCGTTCTGTCGGCGGGATAAGATTTAGAATTTCTCTATAGGCTCTGGCATCACCTTTGAGGTGCTTGGATGCAAATTCAATAAATGTGTCTGACTGTTCCCTTGTGACCTCCAGAATCTTTAAAACATTTGGCACGTTCCAATAATCAAACCACTCACCATTGTCCTTTAAAAAGAGGCCCTTTTGAATCATCAAGGGGATAAACTTTGTCGTTGATTTTTCTCCTATTGCGTGGATAGTTTTTAAAAGATGTTCATCTATGACAGTTTTTTTTCTAAAGTATTGAGACGCTGTTTCTGCTACCCATTCACGGTCGTCGCCCATATCTTTCAGAGCCTTGAAAATTTTATCCATGACAAAATAATTCCACTCTTCATCTTTATCGATCAAGAGTTTCTTATCTCTCACAATCGGGATAATTTTTTCAGCTGTTTCTTTGCTTCCCAAGCCATGAATAGCTTTTAAGAGAAAACTATTATGGGCTTCTTCTTTCAAATGCTGGGTCGCTACTTCTATAACCCATTCTCGGTCGTCCCCTATGTCTTTGAGAACTTGGAAAGTCTCTTGCAGATCATCATGACACCACCAACGTTTTTTTTCGGCCAAGAGCTTTTTCTCAGCGATTACGGGAATAATCTTTTGGGCAGATTCTTTGCCTAATGACTGGATATACTTTAAAATATGCTCATCTATGGTTATATTACCTTTAAAATAGGTGGCTACGTTTGCCACCCATACTTTATCTTTTCCCATGTCGTTTAGGGTATTAAAGATAATTTGTATGGCATCAGTATCCATCCATCCGCCTCTTCCATTGGCAAAGAAGTTATTTTGCCACATTAAGGGGATATTTTCTCGGGCAAATTCTTCGCCTAGAGTGTGGAGAGCCTTTAAAAGAGGGCCATCGATTGTGATATGGCCTTCAAAACTTTGAGAGGCTATGTCGACAACCCAGTCGCGATCTTCTCCTATATCTTTGAGGGCTGAACAGATATTTCCTATAGTGTAAGATCTAACCCATTTACCGTCATTATCAAGAAAGAGTTTTCTGTTCATAGCCCAGGGGATAATTGTTTCTACAGTGTTTTTTCCTAGTATATGAAGTCCATTTAAAACACTCCCATCAATAGCGGCGTGGTTCCCAAAATATTCGTCAGCCAGATTGATGTACCACTCGATATCTTCCTTTTTCATCATTTGAAGTATCATGCAGGTATAAGACGCTTTTATTATCTCTCCTCTTTGCACATAATTATTTTTAAATAAAATATTGAGGATCTGCTCTTTTGTGTCTTTAAAGAGATATTTAAACAGACGTATTATTTGAAAAAACGATTGAAAAGAGGTGTAATCAGAAAAGAGAAGATCATTTAAATATGTCTCTTTCAAATGAACAATTTCTTCCTTCTGCAAGCCTTCTAAAGAACATTTAAGAGGAAATTTTTCAAATGTGACTTCTTTTAAATCATCTTTATTAATATAGGTAATGGGAAATGCCTTTGGCGTATCAAGATATACCTCAAGAAGACTCGTATAATTTCCTTGTTTAATATCCCGAATCACAGGGTTGTCTCTTTCAGCAAACATATAGTTAGACGCATGGGCGTGATAACGTGTGATGTTTACGAGAGAAGGGGTATGGGTAGAAAAACTTTGGCCATAGGTGGCGCCCCACACACTGGAGAATAGATGTTTTTCTAAAATCGCACGAATACGTAGATCTATCTTTTCTGCTAAAGAGTCGTCCTCTGCGGAATAATACAATTGAGTGACAAGAGAATCAGAGAAAGGATCA
>JBQCDM010000078.1:0-2363 GCA_051961235.1 Nucleicultricaceae bacterium (SeqCode) | reverse complement strand
TGAACTCTCCAAAAACTACAAAGTCCATGAACTCACCCTCAAACTCGGCAAACGCTTCTGATAAAGGCGCTCCTGCATCTCACACACCACCAACCTCACAACAGTTGGTGGTGATTGAATTCAATATGAAGAAACAAGAACTAGAATAAAAGTACTTGGCCTTAAATGGAATGCGATCAGAGGTAAATGGCAGGACTATGTGGAAGCAGAAGAATTTAGTCAACTAAAGAAAATCAATAATGCTAAAATGGTAGAAATAGCAAACTACTCCTTACTGCCTGCAATTTACTCTCTTTTATACTGACAGGCAACAGATACGACAGAACCTGAACGCGGCGTAGAGGTTGATCTTCCAATGAATCTCCACGCTTATACCCGTGGGATCTATCAGCCTAAAGGCTGAATTGCGTGATTCATAGATATGATTTCAATTTTTGAGAGTTATTCCCCTTAACAGGATGCATTCCTCCTAATTATGCAATGGCTTTTAAGAGGGATTAATACTATAAGTCAAAGGTCTTATAGGGACTTCAGAATCATCGGAGGATAAAAGCCTTGTCTCATTGTTTTGCTGGACGTTTACGATATTGTGTTTTTATAATGATCTTGTTGATTTGTCCGACTTTGAATGCTTCTGAGAGTCACTTTAAACCCTTTCCCATCACATACGAGCGTTTAATAGAAGCAGCTCTTGCGCAAACTCAAAAGCACGTTTCTTATGATCCAACTTATTTTAAAATCCCCTACCCTAATGGAGACGTCCCGAGTGATAAAGGGGTTTGTACCGATGTCATTATTCGAGCTTATCGTTCTATTGGGATCGATTTGCAAAAATTAGTGCATGAAGATATGAAGAAGCATTTCTCCCTTTATCCTCCCTTATGGGGTTTAAAAAAAACGGATACGAACATTGATCATCGACGGGTCCCTAATCTTCAAGTTTTTTTTAAGCGACACGGTAAAACCTTAGCTATCACGAACGCGTCTAAAGACTATCAACCAGGAGACATTGTCACATGGGATATTGGAGGCCAGTATAAATCCATCCCCCACATTGGTCTTGTCGTTAATCGTAAATCAGCAGACAGTTTAAGATATCTCGTTGTACACAACATTGGTGCGGGTCCCCAGTGCGAGGATATCCTTTTTGAATACCCCATCACAGGCCATTATTTTTATTTACCTACCTAAAGGCAAAATATTCCTCACTATTTCTGAGGAATATTACAACACCTATCAATGGATGTTTATATCTCCATTTCAACATGTCGGTAGAACACATTATATTGCAGTCGATCTTCACAAGTTAGCTCAAAAGTAAGCGATCATAAGAATGTGAAGATCATTAAAATTTAAATTTTAAATTCTTTTACTTCAGGGTAAAATTCTTGAAATTACTTCTCATCCAGACAAAGAATATGCAAATGCTTGAGGATAACCAAACAAAAGTGATTTATTTAATTGGCAAACCGGGAATAGGAAAATATACCATTAGCAAAGAACTTGCGCAAAAAGGATATATTATCTGTGATAATCAGCTCATCAATAACCCCATCTTCGCCTTAATAAACTACGATGGATTGACGAAGATTCCAGACAGAGCATGGAAAGCTATTGCTCAAATAAGAGAGGCAGTTTTTGATTTTTTAAGTTCATGCAAACAAGGCAGCTTTGTTTTAACAAATTGTTTGTTTGAGAATAATGGAGATCGAGAGTGCTTCTTACAAGTAGAATCTATGGCAATGAAGCGTGAGTCCATATTCATACCTGTTAAGTTATATATTTCAGAAGAAGAGCACCTAAAACGTATTGTAGAACCTTCTAGAAAAGAAAGATGGAAATCAATTGACCCTAATGATGTGTATGCAACTGAACCCATCATCTCCATACAACATCCTAATTTATTTGAACTGGAAATAACTGATCTTTCTCCTGATCAAGCTGCAGAATTTATCTTAGAGCACGTCTTAGCATTAAAAAGTCAAAGTAATTAAAGCAATTGCTTCGTAAATTCAGTAGGAAGTCACCTTACCGCACCTTCATCAATTGATCCCAATCACTCACATAGGCAGGCGATAGTCTTTCACGCGATGTAGTGCCTTGAGGTGTTGAGTGAATGCTGCCAAAGCGAATGGTACGCGATCCATGCGCTCTATTAAGAAAATCTACAGATTCCATCAAACGGGTATGACGCGAGTCTTGCTGATCAAAGAGAGAAAACTGACAACTCTCCCCTTTAGAGAGCTCCATCAAACAAACGCCTGCCTTCTTGTAATCAACACCTTTCTTATAAATTTGATCTAAGCTCTTATGGGCTGCTTTGATAAGGGTGGGTGTGTAACTAGAAGAGATAGGTATGTTTG
>JBQCDM010000077.1:0-3993 GCA_051961235.1 Nucleicultricaceae bacterium (SeqCode) | reverse complement strand
TCAAGAGCGTTCATATATTGGGGACGATTAAGTGTCACCCACGTAATACCGCCTATTGTTTCAATCAGTAGTGTTTTATGATTCATTATTGTACTCTTTCGAAAGGGCAGTTTTTAAATCAATCTCCATTTGTATCCAGTCATGAATGTAGGATGGAACGGTCGCATATTTCTTGTATTCATGATCGGGTATGAATTGTTTGAAAACATCTTCTGTTCGCATGGATTTGCCACCTTTTGTGAATGTGGCTTTCACAATGCTACAAGCGATTAATTGATCGCCCGACTCAAAATGGTGTTCCATGTAAAACCATTTATCATCGTATCCTACAAACCGTGTGCGAAGATCCAATTTTTGAAAAAGCTTTAAGCCTCTTCGAAAACGTATATATGATGACCCTAAAACAGTGCCATAACCGTTCTTTACTAAGAATTTTCCAAGACCAGATCGAATCAATCCATCAATGCGTGCTAAATCACTTAAACTATGATAACGAGAATTCGTCATATGACGGTTGTAGTCTAGATCATGGGGGTAGATTCGAAAACATACCTTCGAATCTTGAAGTGGCTTAAGGCGTTCCCTGAAAAACGCATGAATAAAAATGCGGATAAATCTCAACCATAAATTCATGCGTTTTTCCTATCAAACGTCAAAATGGACCAAAGTGACTTTCCTTAATATCAAGAGGTTTTCCACCAGCCATAATATTGGCAAACAGAGATGATGTTTTCGTTAACAGCTTTGTAAAAAAGTAATGTGCTGTATCTAATTTGCTTTGATAAAATTCAGCTTCTGCCTCTGTTTTATTTTGGTGAGCCGTCACAACAGCACGGCACCATAAATAGGCAAGAGCCGTATGTGCAAAAAGATGCAGATAATCCATGGACGCAGCCCCAATCTCAAAAGGATCGGCCATACCACGTTGTGCCACGCCTACCGTTGCTTGTTGCAAACGCCCAATAGCCTTTTCAAGTAGTGGCAAGTAATCTTTCAAGACTTCCGTTTCTCTGTTTTTCTCGATATAGGCTAAAATTGGATGGAAGAATCGACGCAAATAACGCCCCATATGAGCAGGTATTTTGCGTCCCATTAAATCAAGAGACTGAATGCCATTTGTGCCTTCATAAATTTGAGCAATGCGTGCATCGCGAACATATTGCTCCATACCGTAATCATGCACATAGCCATGTCCTCCAAAGACTTGCATGGCCGTATTGGTGTTTTCAAACCCTATGTCTGTCAAAAAGGCTTTGATAATGGGGGTCATGAGTGCAACAAGATCTTCAGCCTCAAGGCGGCGCTCAGCATCCATCGAGCGATGTGCAGCATCGAGCTCACTTGAGATCCAGTACGCTAACATACGACAACCCTCATTATAGGTCTTCACATTCATCAGCATGCGACGCACATCTGGATGCACAATGATGGGATCAGCGGGCTTGTCAAGATTAACAGCACCACGCAGAGACCGCCCTTGTTGACGATCGCGCGCATATTGAAGTGCATTTTGGTACGCAACTTCACTAATACCGAGTCCTTGTGTGCCTACACCAAGACGCTCAATATTCATCATCGTGAACATATTGTTGAGTCCTTCACCAAGGTTTCCAACAAGATATCCTGTTGCCTCTTCAAAATTCAAAACACAGGTCGATGAACCCTTGATGCCCATTTTATGCTCAATAGAAGCACAAAATACTGGGTTGCGCTCGCCTATTGTCCCGTCATCCTTCACCATAAATTTAGGTACAATAAATAGACTAATACCTTTCACACCTTGAACAGCACCAGCGGGACGCGCAATAACAAAGTGGATAATGTTCTCCGTTAAGTCATGCTCGCCGGATGAGATAAAAATCTTCGTGCCTGAAATTTTGTATGACCCATCTTCTTGAGGGGTTGCCTTTGTCCGAAGAATACCCAAATCCGTTCCACAATGGGGTTCCGTCAAACACATGGTTCCAGACCAAACACCTGTAATCATTTTCTTGAGATAGGTGTTCTTGAGCTCTTCACTGCCATGCTCGGCAAGCATGATTGTAGCACCACGCGTCAAGCCAGGATAAAGACCAAACGCAAGGTTTGTGGAACAAACCATTTCCTCGCACAATAAGTTGAGGGTATGTGGCAAACCTTGCCCGCCATATTCTGCATCAAGCGCAATGGATCCCCACCCGGCATCAACAAAGCCTTTGTAAGCCTCCTTGAACCCTTTGGGGGTGCGTACCGTATGGTTTTCAAAGTGGCATCCCTCGCTATCTCCCGTTTGGTTAATCGGGAAAAGAACGTTTTCACAAAAACGCGCGGCCTCAGTGATTAATGCATCAACCAAATCTGGGGTAATATCATCACCACCTTGTAGTTTTTGAAAATGATCAAGCCCGATCATTTCGTTCAAGGTAAATTTCATATCTCTTAAAGGTGCTTTATATACTGGCATTTTAGTTTCTCAATGGTTTTCCGGTTTCAAGAATATGTTCCATACGTGCAAGCGTTTTTGGGTTTCTCACAAGGGACATAAAAGCATGACGTTCAAGGTCAAGAATACGATCTTCACCATTTTTGTCCGTCATGTCTGAATCACCACCACACAGAACGTCAGCAAGTTTTTTAGACACTTCCTCATCATAAGGAGAGGCTTTACCCATTTTCACAAAACCTTTAACAGCCATGTTCAACGCAACTTTGGCGCCAGCACCAGGCAAAGACAACTCCTGCTCTTTCGGTGGTTGGTAACCATTTGCAAGAGCAAGTGCTTTCTGTTTTGCATCATACAACAGGCGATCGCGGTTCATCGTGATTGTATCCGCTTCTCTTAAAAAGAGTTTTTCCTTTGCTTCGAAGGCAGATTTAGCCACTTGTGCTGTTCCGATGATTTCAAAAATCTTACCGACTGCAACCATGCTGCCGCCTGGGCGATTAGAGCTTGTTAGCCAGCGTGTAAGCATCTCCTTGCATCCACCCCAAGATGGCACCAAGCCAACCCCCACTTCAACCAAACCGATATAGGATTCTGCGTGAGCCTGTACTGCATCTGCATGAAGGACGACTTCGCATCCACCACCAATTGCCATGCCAGACGGTGCTGCAACAACAGGAAATGGTGCATATTTAAGTGCTTTCAGGGTTTGCTGCCCTTCCCCAATAAAGTCGTCAAGCGATTCCCAAAGACCAATATTGGCCACAAATAGTGCAAGACCGATGTTTGCGCCTGCTGAAAAATTGCTGCCTTCATTATAGATGACAAGAGCTTTATAGTCTTTTTCTACGATCTCTTTAGCTTTACGCATCATTTGCATAATAAGAGGATCGATAGCGTTCATCTTGCTATGGAATTCAATACAAACAACGCCGTCACCAATATCCCAAAGACTTGCAGATGGATTTTTAGCAAGTGGCTTTGCACGAAGCTTAATATCTGAAAGTAAAAGAACACCTTCTGGACGCTTAACATTCTTATATTGACCATCAAGATCAAAAAACTGAAGCGTTTGCCCTTCAATCCGATAGAATGTTCCAGCTCCAACTTTTTTGAGAAAGTCAGGAACATTACGCCCTTCATGAGACAGCTTTTCAGCAAACCAAGCTGGGCCAATTCGATCAAGTAACTCAAAAGGACCCCATTTCCAATTATATCCCATCTTCATTGCATTATCGATGGCGACGATATCATCAGCAATCTCACCAACAAGAGATAAAGCATAGGTCAAAACCTCAGACATGACTGTCCAAGCATATTTTCCACCCTTATCATCATGAGATAAGAGGCGTTGAATATTATTTTTGGAATCAGATAAACTCTGCAGTGCAGCTTTTTTAGTGGGTGCATAGACGCCGGTTTGAAGATTAATGGATTCCTTAACTTTTTTACCATCGTCTGTATTCAGGCGATAGAAACCACCCTTGCCTTTACGACCCGTGTAGCCATCTTCAATCATCTTAAGGAAGAGATCAGCCACGCGATAATTTCTGCAATAAGGATCATCAGCC
>JBQCDM010000076.1:0-8713 GCA_051961235.1 Nucleicultricaceae bacterium (SeqCode) | reverse complement strand
TGTATCGAGTTGTTAATCACTAGATTGTCTACCTATTAAATTATTGAGTGATTTCTCATTTTATACGAGGGTTGACAAATGTTAAAGAGTATCCATATTATTTAGTATGCGAAATAATTTAAAGGGTGCTTATGGCATATTCATTATTATTTTCTAGCAAAAACGAAGGGATTAAAAAATACACTCTTCATTTTTCTCTTAGTATAAAAAGTTTTTTTAATAAGATTATCGCAAAGACATCTCCAACCTTTATAGGTTATTTGGCCTTGGTAATTTGGTCTTTAAGTGCAAGTGCTGCAGTTCATATTGCTACGCTTCCCGTTTTTCAAGTCCTTATCATTACGTTCTTTTTAGCCTTTTTACTCTCAGTGATGCGTCTTACAGTTACTAAGACTTGGTCTACTTTAAAACAACCCTGGTATATTTGGGTTATCGGTGTGCTTGGAATTTGTGCCCAGCAATTTTTTTATCTTAAAGCGTTTCAAAATGGACCAGCAGCGCAAGTAGACATTATTGTATACTTGTGGCCCCTTTTCTTGATTTTACTTATAGGTTTTTTACCAAAAGAAAAAATTAAGATGAAACATATTGCGGCCGTGGGGATAGGATTCATTGGAATACTCATCCTCAATATAGGGGATCAGGGGATCGTCTTAAGCACTAAGCATATTTGGGGCTATGCCTATGCTCTTGTTTGTGCTGTTTTATGGAGTGGATATACCCTTAGTGCTCGCTATTTCAAAAAAATTCCAACCAATATAATCGGGATTTATTGTGGTATCGGAAGCATCATTTCACTTATTGCCCATCTCATATATGAAAAATTTGTCATGCCAAATTTTTTCCAAATGGCTGTGATATTTTTTATTGGGTTATTTGTAAGCGGTGCTGCTTATCTAATGTGGGATTATGGCATCAAAAAGGGCAATATAAAATTATTGGCTGTCCTTTCTTATATGAATCCTATCTTATCAATAAGCTTTTTATCTCTTCTTACTAATGTAGAGTTAAATTCAAAGATTGCTTATGCTTGTATTTTAATTGCTGCTGGGGGATGGATAGGCGGCAAAAGCTCTTAAAACTTAAAGCAGAAAAATTTGATTACAAAGGCCAAATAACCAATATTAAAGGCACTGCAATCAAGGTAATTAAGATTTCCAAAGGAAGCCCAACCCGCCAGTAATCTTTAAAGGAGTACCCACCAGGCCCCATGATTAAAACATTATTATGGTGCCCAATCGGTGTTAAAAATGAAGAGGATGCGGCAATAGCCACAGTCATCAAAAAGGGGTCTGGATTAACAGAAAGATGGTGTGCCATATTTAAGGCAATGGGAGCCATAATAATGACTGCTGCGGCATTATTGAGCACGTCTGTTAAGATCATAATGAGAACAAAAAGGATGAGTAAAATAAGCTCGGGTGATAATGATGGGCAAAGCGCAAAAAATAAGTTCACTAAAGCTTGAGCTGCGCCTGAGCTTCCAAGCGCCTCACCTAAAGGTATCAATGAGCCTATCAAAACTATAACCGGCCAACTAATGCTTTTATATACTTCATGGGCAGAGATAATTTTCGTTAGAATTACTACAATCAAGGCAATTCCTAATGAAAATTGAAAAGGCAGTAAATTAAGAACGGTCGTTCCAATTGCCAAAGAAAATGCGACAAAAACAAACCATAAGCTCCATTTATTACGTAGAATAATTTCTCTTTCTCGCAGTGAGATGCACTTTAATGACTCACACACAGAAGCTATGGTTTCCACATCAAGATAAAGCATAAGTACATCTCCTACCTTAAACATGAAAGATTTTAAACGGCCACGATGTGACTTACCTTGTCTGGAAACCCCAAGAAGTTTTATATCATATTTTTTATCTAATCTTAGCTCTTCCACTGTTTTTCCAACCATCTCAGAATCTTGAGTCACAATGAGTTCAACAATTTTATAATTTTTGTTTAAGAGTAGAGATTTTAACCCATTGCTATTTTGGATCAGTTCCATTTTAAGAGTAGAGGCGAGATTAACTAGTTCTTGTGGGTCCCCTTCTAAAATAAGAATATCGTTTAGATTAAACTTCTCTATTGCGTCAAACCGTCGAATTAAAGTTTTCTTTCGAGACAATGCCAAAAGCTTGATATCTTTTTCTGCAAGAGAGCTCTCAAGCAAATTAAAGGCCTGATGATATAAAATAGATGTCTTAGTAATTTTGACTTCTAGCATATATTTTTCAATGGAATTAAATTCTCTTAGAACTCCCTGCTCCCTTTTTTCTTTGGGAAGAAACCTCCATCCAACAAAGGCTAAAAATATTACACCGAGAAAAGCAATTACTATACCAACAGGCGTAAAGTCAAATATTTGAAATGCTTGCCCAATCTCTTCCTGTCGATAGGAAGAGATGAGGATATTAGGAGGAGTCCCTATCAACGTCGTCATTCCGCCAAGAATGGTTGCAAAAGAAAGGGGCATAAGGATTAGAGATGGAGAGCGACCAGCATCTTGGGCAGACTGAATGGCGACAGGCATCAACAAAGCAAGGGCTGCAACGTTATTCATGAAGGCTGATAAGGCGGCTCCAAAAAAGCTTAGAATGAGAATATGTGTCCAAGTGGAAGCAATGAAAGGTTGAATCCATGTGGAAATAAGTTTTGAAAATCCAGCATTATAGAATGCTTTACTCAAGATGAGAACAAGCGCAACTGTTATTGTTGCAGGATTACCAAAACCTGCAAAGGCACCCTCGTAGGGCACAATTCCGATAACGACGGAAACAATCAAGGCCATAAAAGCAACGAGATCATATCTAATTTTATTCCAAAAAAATAAAAATAAGATCACCCCCAAAACTGCGAAAATCATAAGATGCATTTGATTCATGGACTTTTTACCTTGGCCTAATCTATTATATAATGTTTCTTACTCTTAAAAGTTTAAAGGTTTATAAAAAACGGTATATGTGTTTTTTCCATGAAATTTAGGTCATCCCTTGAACCTTGAACAGAATGAAAAAATTACCTAACTAATAACCTTTTTTTAAAGGCTTCAGCATAGCGTCAAAAAATATCGCATAATTAAAACTTCCAATGATATTTAATATATAGACCATTCAAAGAACTGAAAATTCATGCGGGAATGAAGAAAAAAAGGTAAATAAATGCTGATTGATTAGGTGTTGGAACTGCAGTTAGGTGTTAAGTTAATGTTATAATTTCTTGTTGAAGCCTTCATTGGGTGGGAACTGGGATGATTCACCGATGTCTAGTCTTCTTCTATCGGTGATGGGCGCTTTTGCTGAGTTTGAACGCTCCTTCATTAAAGAACGTCAAATGGAAGGCATTGCACTTGCGAAACTTAGAGGCGCTTTCAAAGGCAGAAAAAAGACTTTGAGTACTGAACAGATCGAAGAGTTAAAGAAAAGAGCAGAGGATGGAGACAAAAAATCCCAAATCGCTCGAGACTTTAAAATCAGCCGAGAAACACTTTATCAGTATCTGAGAGGGGCTTAGAAATCAAAATACTCAACATCGCCAACGTACATTTCAGTTATTATATTAGGAAGCAGATTCCCGACTCTGTCCTCATGAACATTATATCCAGGCTTATCGTCGTATAATACGAATCTTACTTGTTCTCTTATTTTCGCATCTAGATGATTCATTATAAAATCAATAAAATCCTTTATATTCTTTAATTCTTTTAAGACGATTTCAGGTTCAACATATTTGATTGTGTGCAATAAGCTTTTCTCAATCCAATTATTAGGATCATTAAAGAGAGGTATATTTCCATCAAAGAAAATTTTTTCAAACTGGTATTGTTTAATATCAACATTTCCATGAAGAAAATTATTTCTTGAATCCATAATCCTCTTAAAATCTTTTTATATGGGAGAGCTTAAATTTACTGAGCCCACAAAAGCCTCACTGTAATTATGTAAGTTCTCAATTCGCTTGTTAATATGTTGCCGAGATATGTCGTTAAAAGAATCTTTGTCTTTTAGCAAAATAAAAATAAGCATATTGATAAATGACTCTGCAAATATAGGGATAAGGATTTTAAGGCTCAAACCTTTTTCATATAATCCGAAATATACGAACTTAATATCGTTTAATTCCTGAGGACTTGAGAAATTATCACTGATTTTACGAGGCTTTTCATTAAGAAGCTTAATTTCTGAAGCTAAATTTTCTACAACAGTTAAAAGTCTTCTAAATGGGTTAACAAATAAAACCCAATGCTCTAATTCTTTTCTTACTGCAGAGATAATATTTTGATTTTCTGCAAACTCTTTCTTAATGGTATCAAGCAATTCTTTAAAATCATTGTCGATTAGTTCTAAATCAGTCTTTATTTGAAATATCGCTTTAGATGTATACCCTACGATATCAATATAGGATTTGCCGCAAATAAGCTCATAATGCCAGTGTACTAGGTTGTCGCGAGTAGGGGATTTGAAAGCCATACTAGATCCACGAGGATAATCGAATCTAGCTTTTAAATAACAATATAAGTCGATTGGTTTTAATTTGTTAAAAGAAAAGTTGTATATATTCTGAGATTTAACTGGGTGTTTATTTCCACTATTTAATTTCATTTCATCAATTGTAGCGCATCGCCAATTCTGTATATTACACAGAAATGATGTCATGTATAATCTCCTTTTATTATTCAAGATAAATCAATTATGCTGTCTAATCATTAATATAATATTTCACATTTGCAATATTTTATGATGTTAACATTTATTAAATACATTTTATTTATATTGTATTAAATAAATGCTATGGAGTATTAAGATGAATTATTTAAATAGAATATTTTTTACAGTTTTATTTTTAATTTGCTCATTGGGAAATACAGAGATTGCTCGAGGTACAACCGAGGTAGTTATAGTTCCTCCTGTCGATCAACAGCACCAAAGACTTCGGGATAGAGTTAAAAACGAGTATAATCGTATAGAAAATCCTCATCTTAATCCAAATGATCTAGAAAACCTTCTACAGGCGATCGCTAATGAAGCTAATTACTTTATTGAAACACATCAAATCCCGATGTTAACTCGAATACAACAACAGGATCATCTTCTAATCGGAAGATTAAAACACAAGTATGCTGAACGGCTTTTTGAAAAGCTTGGTGTGCCTTATAATATAAGACTTGAATATGATTATGGTCAAAAATGGGGTGGACCATTTCCTGCTAAGGTAGATGTAGCATTGGAAGATAAACCTAATAATCGAATATATGTGTATGATTATAAATTCGGAGAAGCTGGATTTAGTGATACTAAAAAAGGGCAATACAGAAGCTCAATTATACACTATGTTAGTAAGCAGTATGGTTGGAGTTTAAATCGGCTCAGCATTAGGTTTATAGAAATCAACCCAACAAATTAATAATTCTTATCTTAAAGCGTAAATACATAGAGTTCCAAAGCAATAGGCCCTATTCGACACAATTGTTGCTATAGCAGGAGGAATGGATGGAAAAATGATTATGTCTTGCAGCATTACTAGCAGCGTAGGCGGCTTCTCCTGCATCTTGATTAAGGCCGCTATTATAAAGTAAGCCATAAAGGCTTGTAATTAAATTTCCAAGTCTTCAGGTTCTTCAAGTATGCTCATAAATTCTTCGAAATTCTTTGCCACAAAAGAGACATCCTTACCAATATCTGCTTCGTGATCCCATAGCACAATATCGGGATCTGAATTGCTCTTCCCATCACGATAGTCGAAGCAAATAAAATCTCCACCACCAGTGCTCGCAAAAGCAATAAGCCCCTTTGGAAAAAACTCTGGAGGATCTTGAAAATAATGTAACATATTGAATTTATCCTCTGGCTGGAAAGAGATGAATGCTCCTATTCCTGAAACACGTGTTTTTTGAAATGCATTATCAAAATATTTGAAATCTTCCTTTATAGGCGTTCCTCCATCATGATTTTGTATAAGTTGCACATAAATTTGGGGAAGCTTAATCCCTGCTTTATTTTCCCAGTCAGATATAGTTTCTCTATTAATGATTTTTCCGGCATCTAACCACTGAATATTTTCTTGTAACATGTATCACTCCTATCCTTGAAAGAACCACAAACTTCTGCCACCAACATGGCCAATTTTTTCATGAATTTCTGTAGGTATCAACTGCATTCGGCCTGTATCTTGGTGATGATGCCAGGTAAGATCATCTATTTGTGCCTTTCCAGCTTTAATGTCTGCTAATTGTTCCTTTGTAAATTGATCAGGACTCATTTTACCGCTTTGTATGCTTTCACGCAAATTACGTGTAGCAGCTCTCATATGTTTACGTGAATTATCTATTTTTGAAATATCACGAGGTATCCTCGTATCAAACTTAGCAATGTCATCAAAAATTGGAAAGCCTTTCTTATCAAAAACAATGCCTGTTGTTGGGTGACGTTGTCCTGCAAGACTAACATTCTTTGCTTTTGAGCTAGGCACGGTATGGGATGAAACCATTCCTGGGTGTTGAGACTCAAAAGTTTGCCTTATGGCGTGTGAATCATAAAATCCTTTTGATAGATCTTTTGAGTAAGAGCTAGTTCGTCGATCTTGATTATATCTTGTTGGTACTTTGCTGCTGACACTCTTATCGCCCGGGCTCTTCATATCCAGAGTGCGCTGGATTTTATTTGGCGTTACAAAGGGTTTGGCGGGCGTGGGCTCAGGTAATCTTCTCTTATTAAATGTCTCAATAGATTTTGATGCAGGTTTAGTTTTAACCGCATCGGTATTCTTTAGAGATTGAGTCTGTGTTTTTTGCTTAGGCGCCTCAAGTTTCCTTGGTGCCGGCGTCTTTGGTGTTGGCTTAGACGCAAGCTTCTTTGGTTGACCCACAGGTTTAGATATAGAGGCATTAGGCTTTTGTACGGTTGAGGAAGGAGCAACACCTTTTCCGGTAGAAATACCAGGCCTCGCCGGTAGGTTAGGTGGCGTAGGTAATATAGATACAGGCTGTTGTGCACCTAGATTCGGTGCATGTGAATGTATTATAGGAGTATTTTTATGAGCTCGTGGAGTCCTACGTGGGGCCTTTGCATGTTTACCGCCCCCCATGCCGACCGCATTAAGGCCAATACCGACCACAAGACCTGCATCATGGCCCATGTTTCTTAAAGCATCGCGACAAATACCGCCAAGACCAACAGTATCACTTACTGTTTCCGCCAGATCTTCGCCTGCCTCTGCAAAACTTGTAATACCGTTATCCACATCTTCAACGAAATGTCTTACATCTGTTGCTATTTGATCAAGAGTGGGAAGAGAAGGATTATACGACCAAGCATTATGTCGTGCAGCATTACCAGCAGCGAAAGCGGCCTCTTCTGCATCTTGGTTAAGGCCGCATGCAACGCTTGCAGCTGTTAATCGGGCAATGTTAACGGCGTGATCAATCGCCTGTTCGTAGTCTGGATAATCTTCATCAATACCAGATTCATCCATCTCTGCATGTAGGCGCTTACCAACCGCTTCACCCACCACAGCGCCAAGGGCACCGGCTAACGGATCTCCTTTTTTGATTTCAGCAGCGGCTGCTCCCACAGCAGCGTGGGCTAGGTATTGCTCGAATTCTGTAATCTGGTGCTTGTCAAAGAAGTTTCCAATATTGACAGCACCATAGGTTCCAACTAGTTTGGCTGCAGCACACACTAAGCTGTCTTGAAAGACCTCTTCAAAACTTTTGCGGGATAGCACGCTTTCAACTGGGATTTGGGCTGCCATATGCAGCATCCGACTCTCCAGATGCTTCACAAACTCAACCCCTTTAGGATGAATCGGAACGCCGCTCATTATACTGAACTCGTTCGTGAGTCCTGCTGTTGCCATGCTTATCGCTGTACTGCGTAGTGAATCAGCAGAAGCCATATCCTCCAGCGTTTGAAGGATGTTGCCGCCATTATTGATCATGCCAACCACGGCTTGAGCCCCGAGCGTCTCTGCGCCTGCTGTCAGCATGGCCCCTGTTGTACCCGTTCCAATGCCTGGCATAACAAGAGATACACCAATCATGATCAAAGCACTGAGGCCCGATCCAACAGCCATCCTGGTCTCTTCCCAGGATTGGTACTCATCCGATTTGGGGTCAAACATCGCATTAGGAAACGCTTGAATTAACGCCCCATTGTTTTTATGTGTATCTTCACGGCATTCAATATGCTTCGGCCGTCCATCCGTGTAGAAAACTTCTCCATTCAGTTGAGATTCACCTACCTTTTTCAAACTATAACCACTCACACTGGAATTGATGAGGAACGCATTTTTATCCAATTCTTCACGATTGTAAGAAGACCAATCCTCAAAAGATCTCAAGAGCAGACTGCCATTCTGAAAGTCGAATACGATCTTGGGCGCTGTCATGATGGGTGCTGTTAAGTCAAGGCTCCCTGAAGTCGCTCTGGTGGTTATGCTTGCTCCTGCCTCAAAGTTCAGTACCTGGTGTGTCTCACGGTGGGTTGTTTCTTTCGTGGTTGAGCTCCCAAATAAATCTCTCTGCTTGGTAGTTTCCTCTTGATGGTAGGTATTCACCACACTGGGCGCAAGGATACTGGAGCCTTCTGCCCAAAGAGTTCTCGTGGCCTTGGCTTGTGGTGCCTCTAAGATCAGTGTGTCTGGCGTTATAAAGCTTCCGTCCCCTGTATTCAGCCTGAAGGGATGGTTAAGGGTTTCTTCTCGTCGGGTCTCTTCAT
>JBQCDM010000075.1:0-8273 GCA_051961235.1 Nucleicultricaceae bacterium (SeqCode) | reverse complement strand
CCTCCACCATATTGAAGGATGAACCTTTTGAAATTAACCTTGGCTATGGTCTTGGTATTTGGCGCCCTCAAAATTATAACAACGATTTCTTAGGTCCTGTCACGTTAAGGCGAGCACTTGAATTATCGCGCAACCTTGCGACCATTGATATTGTCCACCGTAAGACGGGTATGAAGTGCGTTACAGAGATCGCCCGCCGTTTTGGTATTGTGGATGATATGAAACCGCAGTTGGCCATGGTTTTGGGGGCTGCTGAATCGACGCTGATGCGCATGACGCGGGCATATGCAATTCTGGCCAATGGCGGCAAGAATGTTAATGCCACTTTGCTTGATCGTGTGCAAGATCGCAATGGTCGTACCTTGCTCGCTGATATGAATGCCGTGTGTGAGGGATGTAGTGCAACGGCCTTTCAATTGGGAGAGATCCCTCAATTGATCTATCATGAAAAACAAGTGGCAGATCCTGCTTCTGTTTATCAAGTTACCAGTATTTTGGAAGGTGTTATTCTGCGTGGTACGGGTAAAAAATTAAGCGTTCTCAATACACCTATTGCGGGTAAAACAGGTACATCGAATGAATATCGAGATGCCTGGTTTTTTGCCTACACACCCAATTTAGTGGCAGGTGTTTATATTGGGTTTGATGCGCCAAAGAGCCTTGGTAAGCATGAGAGCGGAACACGGGCTGCAAGCCCCATTTTACTTGATTTTATGGAAAATGCTTTGAAGCTCTATCCGCGTGTTCCTTTTAAAACGCCAAGCGGTGTGAAGTTGGTGCAGGTTAATCTCAAGACTGGAAAACCAAGCAGTGGCGAAGGCGAGACTATTCTTGAAGCCTTCAAGCGTGACGATGAAATTGACGATCAGGCCTCTGGTGAGGAAGAATCGTCCACTGAAGACGTGGAAGGGCAAGGTCATACGATTGAAGGGGAATTCGTCACAGATGAGAACAGCCTGAAAAATCGCGAAAATCCAGTAAAGAATGATCGTACGCATGAGGTTGAGCGTCATTTGGATGAAAGTAATCACGCAAGCACAGAGGGTATTTACTAATCCGCTAGCTGTTTTCACGCACCAGATTTGAGTTTCAGGAGGTGAGGGCTCATTTTTTCTTGATTTTATCGGCAAGATAGGTCAAGACGAAAAGAGTAGAAAGGTAAGGTAGTTATGCGCCAAGAACTGGAAAATCTATCACAGGAAATTAAGCAAGTTATCAGCTTGCTGAGGAGGCATCTTTGACTGGGATGTGGCTCTAAAACGACTCCAAGAATTAAATCAACAAGCCGAAAGTGCTGATCTTTGGAACGATCCTGGGCAAGCTCAAAAGGTTATGAAGGAACGTGAAGCCTTAGCATCATCGATTGGGCGCATTCAGCAATTTGAATCAGACCTTCAAAATATTGTAGAATTACATGAATTGGCAGAGTTAGAGAATGATACGGCCCTGATTGAGGAAGCTGAAACATCTCTTAAAAAATTGCACCAATTCAGCATGCGAGAGCGTTTGCAAACTCTCCTTTCTGGAGAGGCTGATAATAATGATTGTTTCGTTGAAATTCATGCAGGTGCAGGTGGCACAGAAGCGCAAGATTGGGCTTCTATTTTGCAACGCCTCTATTTAAGGTGGGCAGAGGCACATAACTACAAAATTGAATGGATCGAAGAAGCCGCTGGTGATGAAGCTGGCATTAAATCGTGTACCTTTAAGGTGATGGGTCATCAGGCGTATGGTTGGTTGAAGACAGAAAGCGGCGTGCATCGCTTGGTGCGTATCTCACCGTTTGATTCAAATGCGCGACGTCATACAAGCTTTGCCTCCCTTTGGGTGTATCCCGTGATTGATGATTCGATCGATATACAAATTGAAGAAAAAGATTTGCGCATCGATACCTACCGCGCATCAGGTGCTGGTGGACAACACGTTAACAAAACGGAAAGCGCGATTCGTATTACGCACATTCCCACCAACATTGTCGTACAATGTCAAAACGATCGCTCACAACATAGAAACAAGGCGCAAGCCATGTCCATGTTGAAAGCGCGGCTCTATGAGCAAGAGCTCCAAAAGCGTGAAGAGGCGGCTCAAGCGGCAAGTGCCAGTAAGTCTGAAATTGGATGGGGACATCAGATTCGGTCATACGTTTTACAACCCTATCAAATGGTCAAAGATTTGCGCACAGGGGTGGAAAAGGGTAATACCCAAGCCGTGCTTGATGGTGATATCGATGATTTTTTGGAAGCATCCCTTGCCATGAAACTGGGCGATGAGCAATCCTCATAGAGAAAAAACAATTAACTCTGAAGAATGGATGATGCAGCAACAACTTTTTAGCGTGAGTAACCTATTTGAATCCAATACGTCGGATTGTGCATCCCATATCATTCAGGGAGCTCGACGCTCCGATAATGGTGAATCGGTCTATTTGTCTGATCCAAAAGGGTATCGATTTACGGCTGTTCTTGAATTTTTACCGGGTTATCCTCGTGGTAATCATGCGCATCAAAAGCGAACCGAGCACTTTTATGTGATTGAGGGACAGATGAAAGGCATTTTTTGGCATGCTGATCAACCCGAGAATCCCCATGAATGTGTGCTCAAAAAAGGAGATTGGGTGACGGTCTATCCAGGTACTTTTCATCGCTACGAGCCTGACATGCGCACCCTTGTGGTAGAGTTGTCAGATCTTGCGTATGATGCGGCAGATTGTGTAAAGGCAGGCGTATGATTTTATCCCCCGAGGCATTCCAGGCATTAAAAAGCCAAAAGCGCCGTTTGCTGGGGCTTGATGTGGGGACAAAAACAATTGGTCTTGCACTCTCGGATATCCTTTGGTCTATTGCCTCTCCTTATGAGGTGATTTTGCGTCGCAAGTTTACGTTAGATGCGAAAGAGCTTATCAAAATTATTGATGAATTTAAGGTGGGTGGCCTTGTGGTTGGTCTTCCTGTTAATATGGATGGAACGGAAGGACCAAGAGCACAGTCAACACGGTCGTTTATTGATAATTTTTTAGCGCTTCATGACATGCCTGTTTTGCTATGGGATGAACGATTTTCAACAAATGCAGTTACGAGAATGATGTTGGAGGCCGATTTATCGCGCAAACGTCGTGATGAATTGGTGGATAAACTTGCAGCGTCATACATTCTTCAAGGTGCTTTGGACCGGCTTCAAAAAGCGGAATAGTGCCTATCTGACTTGTATATCGTAATTGACACACATTATAAATGCGCTTACCCTTACTAAAAAATTACATAAGGAAGGCATGGTCATGACGGCTATTAAAGTTGGATACATTGTTGGTAGTATTAGAAAAGATTCATTCAATCGAAAACTTGTACAAGCGCTTACTAAGCTTGCTCCTTCAGGTTTTTCATTTGAGGATATTGGTATTGCTAATCTGCCGCTCTATTCTCAAGAGTTAGATGGCGCTTTTCCAGAATCCATCAAACAATTCAAAGCGCGTATTCAGTCCATGGATGCTATTTTATTTGCAAGCCCAGAATACAACCGTTCTATCCCCGGTGTTCTTAAAAACGCCATCGATATTGCCTCTCGTCCTTATGGAGAAAGTGTTTGGGCTGGTAAGCCAGCTGGTGTTATTGGTGCTTCAGTTGGTGCACAAGGCACATCCATGAGCCAACAGCATTTGCGCAATGTATTGGCGTATCTCGACATGCCGACGTTGAATCAGCCCGAAGTTTTTGTGCATGTGAAGGAAGGCCTCTTTGATGATCAAGGAAACTTTGGTGAAGCGCACGTTAAATTCTATCAAAAATGGATGGACCACTTTGTTGCATGGGTGAAAAAACACCACGCAGCTTAAAAGGCTAGATACGTGATTGAAGATGGGCGCGGATGTTCTGCGCCCCAATGACGCATAAGAACGATAAAACGAGCGATAACGCACTTGTCATCCAAAATTTTTCAAGCGGCCCAAAATTCAGCCCTAAAAGGGCCTTGCCTACCAAAAACACAATAAAATTATGTACCAGATAAACACCAAAGGTAGCATTCCCAAGAATGCGCTTCCATTTTGATTGCTGGTGTCCATAGCGTTCAAAAAGACCGAATAGCCCAAAGGTAATCGTAATACTGAGTGCAGATGCCCAAAAATGCTCAAAAGCATAGGGAAGGATGTGAAAGGTGTAGTTTGCTATGTATATGCCAATTAAGCAAAGGGATGTTATTAAGGAGAGCCTGATAATACGGAGTTTTAAGGGGTTTCCATGTTGCACATAAAAAGTGCCCAGGAAAAACAATAGGATGTATTGGGGGAAATGATAAGGCTCGATGGTATGACAGAAAAACCAGGTGTTAATCGGGAAGATTGAGCTGATGAGTGCTGTGATACCTCCAAGGCCCAGAATCATAAAAAAGTATAAAGATGCTTTCTCAAAGGGGAGCTGAACGCGCGTCAAGATGTTTCTAAAAACACCATAGATCAGGCAGTAGAAAAAAAGCTGAATCAAAAACCAACCATGAGCGAAATCAAAGTGGTAGAGATAATCATCTAGAATAAGCATAAAGCTTATATCTTGCCCCAAAGCGATTCTCAAAAACGGTTTTACAAGAAGTGCCAAGAGCAAAGCTGGAATGAGCAGCCGCCTGGCCTTTGAGGCTATGAAGGATTGAAAATTTGATTTTGCAAAAGATCTAGGCACCAAAAATCCGGAAATAAAGAAGAATGCCCCCATAAAGAATGAGGCATTGATTGCAAGGAACGGCGTGAGTGAATCGGTTAAGAAGGTCTCACGAATAGGCCAATCTTGATGGATCGTATAAGCCAGAGCACTATGGTGCATCACCACCAAGATAGACAACAGAATCTTTATCCCATCTAAGTGATAAAATCTGGTTTGTCTATCAAGCGATCCAGGTGTTGTGTTAGTGCGAACTTGTTGTTGTTTCATCAGGTATAATGAGGTCTTGCATCATGAATTTGGGGATCATGTCGCCAAAACCAATAATCACGCGGCGTTCATGAGCTGGCTCTTGTGATTTTGGTTTGCCTCGATGTGGCGCATTTTGTGATGCAGCAGAATGTTCATTCTTTTGCTGATGGGGTTTAGACGCAGGGCTATTTCTTCTAGGCGCTTTTTCTTCAAGGGAAATCTCTTCCTCGACTGCTTCCTTTTCCATCTTATGGGCTGGGATTGCAATGCCAATCAACTTTTGAATGGCTTTCAACAGTTTAGATTCAGTTTCGCTCATTAATGTAAATGCCTTTCCTTGATGTCCTGCTCTTCCTGTACGACCAATACGGTGCACATACTCTTCTGGGTTGATCGGGACGTCATAGTTAAATACACATGATAGCCCTTCAACATCGATACCACGGGCTGCCACATCACTTGCAACAAGGAAAGAGGTTTTGCCTTCCTTAAAATCTTGCAAAGTTTGTTTGCGCTCGCTTTGATCCAAATCTCCATGGAGAGCAGAGGCTGTATAACCCTCTTTCTTCAAGAAGCGTTGAATCTCTGGTATATCCTTTTTGCGATTACAAAAAATAATCGCATTATTTGGATTTTGTTCCTCAATGAGTTGTTTTAAAAGAGATTTTTTCTCACTCGCTTTTACTTTAATCAAGAACTGTTTGACATTTTCTGCAACTTTTGAGGGTTGTGTCACAAAAATCTCAACAGGATTGGACATAAACTTATGAACGATCTTCTTAATGTCATCTGACAATGTTGCTGAAAACATCACCATTTGGCAATTGGGGCGGATACTTGATTTAACTTTTTCAATATCGGGTATAAAGCCCATATCAAGCATACGGTCTGCTTCATCAATCACAAGGATGTCAATGGCGTGCGTCATTAGGCGTTTGCGATCAATAAAATCGATGAGACGGCCCGGGGTTGCGATAATTACATCAGCGCCACGACTTAAATTCTTTTCTTGAGGCCCCATGGGCTCTCCGCCAATTAAAACGCACAATTTGAAATCATGATATTTACCATACTTAGTAAAGCTCTCTTCCACTTGTTGTGCAAGCTCGCGTGTTGGCGTTAAGATAAGTACGCGAGGCAAGAGCGCGCGTCTGCGGCCAGAGGCTAGCAAATCAAGGATAGGCAGCGTATAGGACGCTGTTTTTCCTGTGCCAGTTTGGGCGCAACCAAAAAGGTGCCTTTTTGCAAGAAGGTGTGGAATTGCCTGTTCTTGTATGGGGGTTGCCTCTTTATAGCCTGCTGATTCTATCCCTTTAAGGGTTTTTTGGCCAAGGCCGAGTTCTTCAAAATTCATGCGTTGATTACTATAATTATTCCTACTCTCTTTAAATGTTATTTATATCATTACTGTCAAATTATTTTTTTTAATACCTAGTATTAAAAAATAGCGTGTGACAATTTTACAAAGGAAAAACAAGGGATTTCACGATTTAATCAGTTGAAAGTTTTTTTTTATATAGTTCGTTTTTACCCATTCTTTGACGAGATGGGCGGGAATGGGACGTGCAAAATAATATCCCTGACCAATCATACATCCGAGTGCTTTAAGGCGGATATAGTCATCAACGGTTTCAATGCCTTCAGCGACTGTGTCGAGCTTTAGTTCATTAGCAAGGAATACGGCGCTTCGAATAATAGCCTCTGCCGCAGAATTCGTAGCACAGGCGCGGGTAAATGTTTTATCAATCTTGATAACATCGAGTGGAAGCTCGAATAAATACTGAAGCGAAGAGTGTCCTGTACCAAAATCATCAACAGCAATACGAAAACCGGATTGGCGGAGCATGCCAAGAATGTCTGCAACCGCTTTGATATTTTCTGCAACAGCAGTTTCTGTAACTTCTATGGTAATATATTTTTTTGGTAAATCGAGATCCTTGGTTGTTTGAAAAAGGAAATCAATCAGTTCAGCATCAAAAAAGTTCTTCATGGAAAAATTGAGTGCGACACTGATCATTATATTTTCTTTGTGCCATTCAGCCAGTTGTTCAAGGGCTGAACGAATAAGCCATTTGGTGTAATTATTGATCAGCACAGTGCCTTCAAGAAGCGAGAAAAATTCCTGGGGTGGAATCATGCCATAGCGTGGATGGTCCCAACGCCCTAAGGCCTCAACACCGACAATTTCTAAGTTTTTAAGGCTAATCGTTGGCTGGAAGTTCAGATAAATGGATTTGTTTGTGATCGCTGCATGTAAATCTCGGATGATTTCTATGTTGCGTTGAATTTGTATATCATCTTTTTGCTCAAAAATCGTATAGCTGATGGAATGGAGACGTGAACGTTCTGCCGCTAATTTGGCTTTTCGAATAATTGCTTTGAGCGAATCATTGTAATCATTGCGGAAAGCAACGCCATATGAATATTCTACAAAGACAGGGATATTATCTGCGATGAGATCGTTTTTAAGAACCTGCTTACATACCTCAACAACCCTTGGCACATCTGTATCTTTGTAGACAACAATGCAAAAATTTTCCGTATCAATTTGTCCAAAATAACCGTAATTTTCAATGGCAGGTGCCATGATTTTACTCACATTTTTTAGGATGTGTTCAACGATATCCTGTCCAAGTCCATTGCTTACTTCTTTTAGATGACTGACGAGAATGACCACAACGGCATATTTTGTCTGTAGTTTCTCTC
This sequence comes from Nucleicultricaceae bacterium (SeqCode), assembly GCA_051961235.1. Lineage (GTDB taxonomy): Bacteria > Pseudomonadota > Alphaproteobacteria > Caedimonadales > Nucleicultricaceae > JBQCDM01. Next base: position 669 of record JBQCDM010000075.1, on the reverse strand, counting down.
CTTCTTGGCTGATGATATATTCTTGAATACCTTTAAGATTAGGAAGACCCGTTACTGGATTTGTTGCAAGATGGCGCTCTAATTCGAGTAGGTAGTTTCTAAATATTTTAGAACCAACGCCACTGATGCCGCCTACAAGAATAAAAAAGATGCTTCGAATGAAAATAGAGTCAATCGGTTGATAAATATGGTGATCCACATTAACGGGCATCCAGGGTCCTATTAAAATAGAGGACAGAATACCGACAATAACACCGCCGAGTACGGAAAAACTAAGGCTTGCTAAGATAATCGGTATGTAAAAAGCGTGCACATATGAAAATTGGGTGCCGCCCGTCTGATAGACAAGCAGGGTGCAATTAAACAGAAGTAATCCAATGAGCAAAAGTAAATAAAACTTTTGCGCTCCTTTTGGAAAGACAAGATATTTTGTTGTTTTATAGAGCATCGTTAACATTCTTAAAATTTACTTCAATTCGACGGTTTAGGATAGCAAAATGTCGCGCACTTTATCTTTTTTCACGCCTTAATTAAGAGTTGTTTTTTTTAAAAATTAAAAATCAAAGGCTTGCAATTTAAAGGAAATTAGAAATTTTCGCCTGCCTTTAAGCCTACGTAATAACTCAAGATTTTCTGACCACGGCGGAAGAGATGTGAAAACTATATATT
>JBQCDM010000074.1:0-4208 GCA_051961235.1 Nucleicultricaceae bacterium (SeqCode) | reverse complement strand
AAGAGCTGCCTGTTGTGCTAATTCCGCCGCCTCGCGTTTTTCAGCTTCATCAGCAGCTTCGCGCAAACGACCAATATAGGATGGAAACTCGTCTATAGCCTGTTCAAATTGCACTGTTTTTTTTGTGATGCCTCCATGACGGTGGAGGAGATGGTAAAATGCTTCACGTTCATTCTCCAATGCCGCTATAAGAGTCATATTGTCTTTCAAAAAAGTATAAAACGGTATCACCATATCAATAGTGAGATGAATCACTTTTGAACCCTTCTGTTCCGTTTCCGAGAATTTTTCATAGCCCATTTGAATGTAATCCCACGCCTCCTCCTTCATGACTTCAAATGCAAGCCATTGATTGCGGAACCTAGATCCGCGGGGGGCTATGCCAGAAGATAGGTCATTATGGAGAAGCGTAATATGCGTCAGATACGCGTTCTTTTTACGGAGATCCTCTGCCTGTTTCTGGAGATCTTCTGCCTGGTTATGAAAATCTTCTGTCTGTTCGTATAAGGAGATCATTTCATAATCCTTAGGCAGTTCTCTAAGATCATCAATGAGACCTGCATTTTCTGCACGCAACAACAGATTTTCCTTTGCATAATATTCAACTTTTTCAACAAATTCTCCAATGACCGCGCGATGCTCTGGAAGATAGAGATACGCAAATTTTGTGATATGTTTTTTGAGTTTTCTTGGAAGCTCTCCAAAATCAAAAAAAAGTTGCGTGGACGAAATGGGTTTTGTAAAGTCAAGAAACTTGACACCTTCTTCTCCTTTATCGACCGCCAGCTTGAGTTTTTCAAGCCCCACAGACACATCATGAGCCGACATTTGAGAGCTTGGCGAAACGAGATCTGGCATATCCGGATGAACGGTTGTGGTCACCATGGGGGTAGAAAAGTCAAGAAGCACATCTTTTTCTTGCATGTTCCCATCTTCCATCAGCTTGAGTTGCTCAAGCGCCCTGGTTATATCCTGGACCGATATTGGGAAATTCAACGCAAACGGCTCTAGCATATCCGGATGAACGGTATGGCACCGCTTTTTGCGCACTTTATGTTGAATTCTTGGCCTGTTGGGTAATTGAAGCGGCTCTGTTATATTCCGGTCATTTTGATCATTCTCCTCATCCATCAGCTCCATTTTTTCTATCTCTTTGCTCATACCACTTGCAAAAGATGAGGACACCGACAACAAAGAAAATGTAGCACCCGAAATCAAGAAATGACGAAAGTAATACCAACAAAATTTCATAGATGAAGCTCCACTTTTAAATTGTTTTAAGGATCACATTCTTGATCCCGCCATGACACGTGCTTCTTATCGTTCGATTTATTGTGCATAAAAGGTTATCATCAAAAGTATTTATTTTTTATTGAAAAAATTATTTTTCTAGAGCACTAAAACACCACCTTAAAATCTCCACAATCAAAGGGCACACAAAGGCGTTTGCGCAAAATGCTTCTTTTTTTAAGAGAAAATTAATGTTTCATTTGAATAATCACAGCACATCTTTTTAATGATCGATAAAAGGATCAGCACATCATGCATCGCACGTCTTTTCAGCACGCCTTCTTTGGCTTATTTTTGAGCACTTTCGGCGTTACTCCCTTCTTTGCACCACTCTTTGCAAGCACAGATGTTAATCAGTCACCCATCTTCCAACATCGTGTCCAAGAAAACCCAAAAACCTTACGTGCCTGCATGCCGGGGCGTCGTGATTCGGACGATTTAAAGCAAGCAATTGCGCGCTTTGAGTTGATTGCAGACCATGTGCGCATGACAGCCACCCAGCATGCCCACTACACAGGCGCCAACGATCAAGGTGAGCAAACCATCTTGAGTCATGCCAACAAAACACTCATTGAAGAGCTCGAGTATCTGATGGATCCAGTAGGTAAGCCAGGTAAACATACTGAATCTGTTCCCCCCTATCTTCTCTTATCGCACGAAGAGGCGCAAAAACTCCTCCATTGTGGGCAACAACTTATTAATAGCGTGTTGCGCGACTTGCATCGCCCTGCTTTGTATCATACCAATCATGGCTTAAGTAATCAGTTCAATGATTTCAAAAATGACGTCTTAAAGAAGGCGAAACAAACGAATGATCGAAGCGACATTGAAATGCGTCTTCAAGACATCATGAATGTCGTTGATCAACCCGGTGGACTTGATTCACTCAATAATAAAGACAACCCTTACGTGGAAAAAATTCAATCCCTCATCAAAAAAGGTCAAAGCCCGCATGCAATCAAAGAGAACTTAAATACTCTCTTGAAAGAAATTGATAATCTTTAAATTAATGAAGCACGTCCGGTTATCTATGAACACCGCCCTTTAAGAGATTTAGTAGGACGCCTCTCTTTTGGGTGGCTTTCTTTTAACACATCCTATAATCAACTCATCTCAAATAAATCCAAAGGGTACTTTAAAAGACAATGTTCCTCTAAGTCTTTGACTAAGATATTCCATTTATCTGGCCCACACCTTTTCCAACAATATCGTAAGGCCATTTGAAAAAAATGGATTAAGGTAAAAATCAGGTCATCAATTAGTGCCCATTCATTATGCTTTGTCTTTTTGTCTCCCAAGATTAAATATTTTTCATCTTGATAATTAGCTTTTCCTCGACAACGAAATGCTTCATTCAAAAATGAGCATGATCTTTCTGATAAGCTTTTATTTCTGATTTTTTTATATTCATCAACCTTAAGTGCTGTTACTTTTTTATTTTTCCTAATTTCAGCCTCTGCTTCTTTCCTATTTTTAGCCTCTGCTTCTTTCCTAATTTTAGGCTCTGCTTCTTCCCTTAATTTATCACATGTACTTTTCAAATAAGTAAGTGCACAACCTTTAAAATTAGTTTCGCTTATAGGTATGGTACCAGGTTTATAATCTAAACAACCCCACTCCATTTTCAATTTATTGATATGTTCTTCATAATTTTCTTTTACAAGAGATTGTTCACAAAGATCAAATGGGAACATGATTAGTTTTTGAGCCGCTATTCTAGTGTAAAATTCACTAGCAACTTTGGCGTGGGTATTAGCCTTAGCTTCCCCCTTATTTGCACAAATCATAGCCAATGCTGAGTGATAAATACCATAATACCATGCAGTTATTGCAAGAGCTCGGATGTTTATTTTATTTTCCACGGCTCGCAACTCATTTATAGCTGCTAGATATTCAAATGATAGCAATATTTCCTTAAAAACACCCCGAACTTGATCTTCATTCAGGTTGCCCATTTCCACGGTTAGATAAAAATTTTCAATTGACTGTTTTTCTAATTGGATTTTTAGAAGTGCAGATAAAGACTTAACCCAGCTATTAATTGAGCGTTCTCCAAATATTATGTCTTTTTTATCCCTCTCATACAAATAATAGTTCATTCTCCTCTCCTCCCAATTTAATAATGCCAAAAAGGAATTAAAAAGAGATTAATAGGAACGATACCTTATCATCTTCTTCTGAAGGAGCTTTTTGAGAAATCCACACACCACACAGGCGATAATGCTCTTTTATTTCAACGTGCCCAAACCTCCTAACAAGCTTGATTCTTCGTCCCCTGCTCTTTAAACTCTTAAAAGAACGAGGCAGCTATAAAAAAGAGGGGGCACCATGGGACACTTTATTCAACGCCAAACACGTGATCATCATACCTTGGATGTGTACGTGACAGAGCCCAGTACGCCCACCAAAGCGGGTCTTATCATCATTCAAGAAGCCTTTGGTGTGAATCATCATATCCAGAGTGTTTGTGATCTGTATGCTAAAGAAGGCTATCAAGTTGCTGCCCCTGCGCTTTATGATCGACTCGAAAGAAATGTGCAGCTGGGATATGTATCAGCGGATTTCCAAAAAGGCATCGGCCTTATGAACCAATTGGATTTTTCAAAGATTTTCCTCGATATTGAAGCGGCGATGGATTTTCTGAAATCAACGGGCGTTCAGAAAATCGGCATGATGGGCTTTTGTTTTGGGGGCACGGTCACGTGGCGCTCTGCGCATCATTTTAAGCTTGATGCGGCTGTGTGTTATTATGGGGGAAGCATTGCACGCTATGCAAACGAAAAGCCCCAAGCTCCTGTTTTGCTCCACTTCGGCGAGAAGGATTCTTATATATCGCCTGAAGACGTTCAAAAAATTATCACGCAAAATCCAGAAGTAGAAGCGCATCTCTATCCTGTGGATCACGGGTTCAACTGTGA
>JBQCDM010000073.1:0-2234 GCA_051961235.1 Nucleicultricaceae bacterium (SeqCode) | reverse complement strand
TGCACATCCCGCTTTAACCAAAATTAGTGTTAATTTTTATCAAGCGACGGACCAGGTGATGGAGCGAAAGCTAATACAGCTTCAGACAAAGTGGAATGTTCTTGGGTATGCATTGGATGAATTAGAAATCGCAACTAAGGGGTTAAATAAATTTTCTCTGGAAGATCATACAAGTCATGAAATGGGTGTTGAAGAGGAAGATATGAAGATGGAGGATGATGGGCCTGAATCACAACCACGCTCACCAGAGAAGCCTTCTTATCTAAAAGATCATGCAAATCATGAAATGGATGCTGAAAGGGAATCGGATGAAGATATGGAGAATGATGAACCTGAGCCGCAACCACAGCCATCTACAAACTATCATATTATGAGCTTGATACCAATGGACGAAGACTCACCTTTTGACGATATTAATTAATAGCGTCTTATAGACGCAAAAGCAGGGCAATGGTGGATGACCGTCTTCAACCCCGTCCGTACATATCGCTGCAGCCTATAATGGGGATTAAGTCTTCGTGCCTGTGACTGTGAAACTATGATGTTTTATGATTTTGGTTGGTTTTCATCACGCTCGTTGAAACGGCTAAAACTTCCAAAAATTTGTTCGAGGATGCTTTCTTCGGGTTCAATGACTTCCGTTTCGCGTTGTATAATCGTTGTATCTTTTTGATCTTCATTCGTAAACTTCATGGCTTCAATATAACCTGAACTATTAAATCGGATCACAAGTGTTTCTTGCTCTAACGTTTCTGGTAGAAAAAAGGATGTGGTCGACGTTCGTTTTGAGTGATAAAACCAAATGTTTGGATCAAATAAGTCAACTGAGGTTGGTGTGCCTAACAGTTTTAGGACATCATCCTTGTTTTGTTTTTGGGGATGAAGTTGCTCAACAGCTTTCATCTCTAAAACTTTACCATGCTGATCAATACGTGGAGAACACCCGACAAGGGTCAAGGCAACAAGTGCTGTAGTTCCAAAAAGACGACTGAAGGGGGTTTTATTTACGTACATGAATTTCATTTCAAAAATGGTAACCTTAAGTGTTTTTCTGCCTTTGATTTAAGAAAAAGTCAATCCCTTATCTTCTAAAGGGGACGTGGATCTTTTGCAAATGCATCATATAAATGTTTATCATGGGCATGTACATTTGATTCTAAGACTTGAGGCGCTATTTTTGTTTGATCAACAATCGTTGCTTTTAGCAAAATGACAAGCTCAGTCACGTGATCTTTATGACTTCTTCCTTTAAAAAGCTCGCCAAAGAATTCAACGTCAGACACACCCGGAAGTCCGCTTGTACTATGGTCAGATCGATTTTCCATTAAACCACCCAAGACGACCAATTCTCCAGAATTCATATGAATGACAGAATCAAACTCGCGCATTTGCACTTCGGGGATTAAGGATTTTTGTTGTTGTTTGGAGAGGATAGCCACAGCCGGATCTTCTTTTTCATCCACAATCCGTGAAATGGTTGGACGTAGGTTCATCACAACTGTGCCATTCCCCACATTGATGCAGGGGTGAACAACCATGACAAGCCCAATAGGTACGCTTTGGATTTGAGTGGTGACATACTCTTTTTCTCTCTCCGTATCAAACCCATATTCGCGGCTATATTCGAGACGGAAATAGATGCCATTTGTGCCCACTTTAAGTACAGCAGACTGATTATTCATCACTGTAATTCTTGGATTTGCAAGCGTTCTTACTGTGCCAAATTTTTCCATGAGACTCATGAGTCCGGTCAAGTGATGTCCGTGACCGCCGATCGTAAAGACGTCTCGGGCCGGCACCTGATCTAATTTAAAAGGACCCGGTGTTGCAAGCGAACCAAAGGGGGCTTGTATGGTAAAATCCCCTTTTAGTGAATTCCAATTGACGCCACTTTTGTATTCATCATTTAGGTGAATTTCAACAATTTTGGCCTCAATAATAACTTGAGCTGTGACCAGTTTTTTGATCGTATCAAGGAAATTTTTGATTTTCTTTTGTTGAGCATGGGTGGCGTACACGCTGATGAGACCTGCTTGTTTATTGATCGTATAGCGATTTTGAGTTTTTTCACCTTGATCATGCGCATGAAGAATCATCTTGAGATTATTTTGGAGCTCATGCCAAAGATCAGTTTCAGATGATGTAGAGAGTACAGTGTTTGAGCCGTTATCGAGGTTTGTATTTTTAGAGTCTGAGCTTGTAAAAACATCGGTTACAACGGAGACCCGATTTTG
>JBQCDM010000072.1:0-2831 GCA_051961235.1 Nucleicultricaceae bacterium (SeqCode) | reverse complement strand
AGCATCCGTCTTCCAGCAAAAGCAGCACTTTGGATGACGAGAATGTTCTCTTCTGCACTATTTGATGCAGACAAAGCCTCGACCATCTCCTTGCAGTGTTGCTGTAATTGGCTGGATGGTTTTTCTTTTTGGTGCTTTTTGGATATTTTGTCATCGCAAAGAGGGGCAAAATGTAACGCATACGCTGGCATTAATCCCTTTATGAGAGATTCGCCCTCTCTTTGGATGGCCACAAGAAGAGTGGGATTAGACAAGGTTCTATTTCTTACTTTTCGCGGAAAATAATACGGCCTTTGCTCAGGTCATACGGGGTCATTTCAACAATCACCTTGTCACCTGCAAGAACACGAATGCGATTCTTACGCATCCGTCCTGCCGTGTGGGCCAGGATAATAAGGTCATTTTCAAGTTTCACTCGAAACATGGCGTTTGGTAAAACTTCAACAACAACGCCGGGAAATTCAAGAAGATCTTCTTTTGACATTCGCACTCCAAATCATGAATATACCTATCACATATGATATTTTTAAGATTTTTTCTACCATTTTTATTTAGTTTTCTTAATTTTATTCACGCTTAAGTGTTACAAACGACACTGTACAATTTTCATTTTTAGCGTTAAATAATATAAAGTATCACTCTTTTCGATTTGGTTATGCAAAATGCTAAACGAACTTTCAACAGCTTGGAACTTTTTTTCTCAGCGTCCTATTGAAATTCTTGCACTTGGTTGGTTTTTGTTTTGTTGGTTTGGCTATGGTTTTGTTGCTGATAATTTAGTCAAAAGCTCCCACGGTCTTTCTGCACGTATGCATCTATATCGCGTTCAATGGATGACAAGCGTTTTAAAAAGAGAAAACCGTATTTTGGATATCAATATTATTGCAGCACTTCACCAAAGCATTTCATTCTTTGCATCCACATCCATCTTGATCATTGCGGGTTTGCTTGCTGTACTTGGCACTTCTGATGCGGCGCTTGAAATTATTCGCCAACTCCCCTTCTCTATCAAGACCACGAAAGGCATGTGGTATACAAAGGTTATTGTTTTATTAAGTATTTTTGTCTACGCATTTTTTAAGCACACTTGGGCGCTGCGCCAGCTTAACTATGCATCTATTATGCTGGGCGCTATGCCACCGGCCCATGAATCAGATCTTAAATTTTTAGCAAGTGCGCGTCGCCTTGCCATGGTGTTAACGTTGGCGGCAAAACACCTTAATCGAGGATTACGCACGTATTATTTTGGCATTGCAACGCTTTCATGGTTTGTCAATCCATTACTCTTCATGATTTCTTCAGGTGTCGTTGTGCTTGTCATGTATCGACGTGAACACCGATCCCACATCGTCCGGCTTCTCAATTTGCCCGGCGAAGAAACGGAGGCAATGATTCAGCATCAAGAGTTTACGGCGTCTCCCTCTACAACGCCGCCTCATACCCCTTAATCGAGAAAGAAATCAGGGAAAAGCACAGCATCTGGACTTGGCGCATATTCATCAAAATTTGTTTTTCCGGATTTAATCAAGATTTCTTCATCAATAAAAAAGTTACCCGTTGTTGTAGCACTTGGGGATGTCAAAATAAGATAAGCTGCATCCGCTACAATTTTAGGGCTTCTTGATGACTTTAAGAATGCCTCACCACCCAACAGTTCAATGGCAGCCGTTGCAATTGCTGTTCTGGGCCATAGGGCATTGACGGCAATGCCGAGTGGCTTGAATTCTTCTGACATACCCAAAACACACATGCTCATACCATATTTCGACATGGTGTAAGCGCAGTGGTTTTCAAACCAATGGGGGTTCATATTAAGTGGAGGAGACAACATAAGAACGTGTGGATTTTTCCCTTTCTTCAAATAAGGCAAACACGCTTGGGTGGCCGCAAAGGTTCCTCGAACATTCACGTCAAACATAAGGTCAAACCGCTTCATCTCAGTTGAAGAAGTGCCTGTCAACTGAATGGCACTGGCATTATTAATGAGGATATCAAGGCTACCAAAGGTCTCCACGGTCTTTTTTGCCGCTTCTGCTAATTGCACTTCATCGCGAATATCACCTTGAATTGGCAACGCCTTACCGCCGGCTTGTTCGATTTCTTCAGCAACGCTAAAAATCGTACCGGCTAATTTTGGATGAGGCTCTGCTGTTTTTGCAAAAATTGCAATATTCGCACCATCGCGGGCTGCCCTTAAGGCTATCTCGCGCCCAATTCCCCGACTCCCTCCGGTTATAAAAATAGTTTTGCCTGCCAAATTGCCCATTTTGATATCCTCTTATTATTCGCCTTTAAACTGTGGTTTTCTTTTCATCAAAAAACTCTCGACGCCTTCTTTAAAGTCATCGGTTTTTGCTGATGCAATGAAGGATCGTTTTTCTTCATTGAGTTGTGTGTGTAAATTATTAAGCGTGCTTTCCATCAAGAGGTGTTTAACACGCCCCAAAGCTAGTGTTGCGCTTGATTCAAGTCGCTTTGCAATCTTAAGCGTCTCTTCTTTTAAATGAAGCGCATCCACGACCCAGTTAACGAGGCCTAAATTTTTGAGATCATGTGCTGGAAGCCGTTCATTCATAAAAAGAAGCTCGGTTGCTTTTTTAAGCCCGAGTGTTCTAGGCAGCTGAAAGGTGGATCCCCCATCAGGCGTGAGGCCGAGTTGTGTATAAGCGAGCGATAAATATGTCGTCTCCGCAGCAATCACAAGATCGCAGGCAAGCATAAGGCTCACCCCAAACCCCGCAACCGCTCCATGGACACTCCCTAGAATCGGTTTATTCATGCGTTTCATGCACGCAATAGCGTGATGTATTTTATCAATGGATGGCGTAATG
>JBQCDM010000071.1:0-8941 GCA_051961235.1 Nucleicultricaceae bacterium (SeqCode) | reverse complement strand
GTTGCGTGCGGAAAAGATGTTGCAAGAGCGGTTGATGAAGCATCCCAAAATAACAGTGCTTTGGAATCAGGAAGTGGATGAAATTGTAGGTGCTGATAATCCAAAGCAAGTGACACACCTTCGTTTGAAAGATACCCAAAATGGAGCAATCCAAGAGATTGATGTAGAAGGTGTTTTCATTGCAATCGGACACCGCCCGATGACCGATATGTTGGTGGGTAAGATTACGCTCGATGAGCATGGATATGTTGTATGCCCTCCAGGATCCACGCGGACCAATATTGAAGGCGTGTTTGCAGCGGGTGATGTGCAAGATAAAGTCTATCGTCAAGCGGTGACGGCGGCTGGGCAAGGATGTATGGCAGCGCTTGATGTGGAGCGTTTTTTGGCGGAAAACGAATCGTAAAGAAAAAAGGATACAATCATGGGACTCGAATCCACGGCGTCAGATCATATTTTATCAGAAATCGACCGAGGGTTAGGGCGCATTTACTTGAATCGCCCCAAGGCTTTAAATGCACTCAATTTGGAGATGGTTCGTGGTTGTGCAGCCCTTCTCGAGCAGTGGCGCTTGGATGATCGCGTTGAGGCGATCTTAATTACAAGTCTATCCGAAAAAGCTTTTTGTGCAGGCGGTGATCTGCGTTCAGTGCATGAAGCATACCACCGGAGCGATCATGCCTTCTTAGAAGCACTTTTTCGTGAAGAATACACAATCAATTATGCCATGCGCACGTACCCAAAGCCCTATATCGCACTTATTGATGGTATTGCCATGGGCGGTGGGCTTGGCGCATCACTGCATGGCGATTTGGCGGTGGTGACAGAACGAGCGCATCTTGCGATGCCCGAGGTTAATATTGGATATTTTCCCGATGTTGGTGCGGGCCACTTCTTAAATCAGTCCCCGTATCATCAAGGATTTTATTTAGGATTAACAGGCAATCACTTTGGGCCTAAAGAGGCGATTGAAGCGAATATCGCCCAATTTTACGTGCCACATGACGCGATTACATCGGTTGCAGAAGGTCTTCTCGCGTTGAAGCAAAAAGATCGTGAAAGCGTGAAAAAATATCTGGAGAGTAGGCACCAAAATCCAGGCGCTTCCGAAGTTTTCAAAGAGACCGCCTTTATGGAACCTTGGTTCGTTGGCGATGATTTCAATGCGTTTTGGCAGCATGTGGTGCGATCGGATCATCCCATAGCGCGTACAATGCATGACACGTTAAGGAAACGCTCCCCTTTAGCCGTTGTGCTCACGTGGTATCAACTGAAGCGGTGTCGCGGCCAAGATTTTAAAAAGATTATGCAATATGAATTTTCTTTGTCGCGCACGTTTATTGAGAGCCACGACTTTGTGGAAGGTATTCGTGCAACGATTGTTGATAAGGATCACGCACCAGATTGGGATCCGAAGTCTTTGGAGGCGGTGCGTGATGCAGACGTTCAAAAAATCCTAGACTTTATTGATGTGCCTCAGTTATCACTCTAATCCTCTTACCAAGCCGCAACCACAGCACCTTTAAAGTGCTGATCAATATAGGCCTTCACATCGGGGCTATGGTAAGCCTCTAAAAGGCGCTTAATTTTGGGATTATCCTGGTCTGTTTTACGCACCACCAGCACGTTCGTATAGGGTGAGTCTACCGATTCACGTGCAAGCGCGGCTTCTGGATCAAGGCCAGCCAGCAAAACCCAGTCTGTGTTGATGACGGCAAGATCCACATCCGCTAAAGTACGGGGTAATTGGGGCGCTTCGATTGTAACGAGCTTAAGCGCTTTTGGATTATTGATGACGTCTTGGAGTGTGGGGTTTGCCGCACCCTCTTTAAGGGTTAGAAGACCTTGGCTAGCCAGAAGCTTCAAGGCACGTCCTTCATTCGTTGGGTCATTTGGAATGGAAACAGTCGCCCCTTCTTGGATATCATGCAAACTTTTTAAATGATTGGAATAGATGCCAAGGGGCATGAGGACTGTTTTACCAATGACAACAAGGGGCGTTTTGAGATGCTTATTTTGCTCTTCTAAATAGGGGGCGTGCTGGAAAGAATTGGCATCAATCTCACCTTCTGCAAGCGCTTGGTTAGGCAAGATAAAGTCGTTAAACTCAACAATCTCGAGATCAATGTCTTTTTGTTTGAGATTTTTCTTCACTTCTTCCATGATCATCGCATGGGGTCCTGCTGTGACACCCACACGAAGGAGCGCGTCTGACTTAGGCTTATCGCAAGCCGAGAACATCACGAGAGAGCAAAGAACGAAAAACAAAGTATGTCGCATCGAATTTCCTTAAACGTTTATGAGTGCGTTAGTTTTTTTGAGAGTGCGTCTCCCACCATTTGGATGATTTGTACCAGTCCAATCAGAATGAGCACAATCGTCACCAACATTATAACATCATAGCGTTGGTAACCATAGCGAATGGCAAGGTCGCCTAGGCCCCCGCCACCCACAGCACCAGACATGGCGGAAAATCCAACCAGCATAATGAGAATGTTGGTAAAGCCACTGACTAAAGTTGGTAAGCTCTCAGGAATCAGAATCTTGAAGACAATTTGATGGTTTGTAGCACCCAAAGCAAAACCCGTTTCGAGTAGTTCTTTTGGCACTGTCTTAAAAGCATCTTCCGCCATGCGTGCCACCAAGAGGAGTGCGCCAAGCGATAGGGGGACAATAGCCGCTGCAAGACCAATGGAAGAACCAACGATAAGCCGGGTCAGTGGAATCATCAGCACGATGAGGATGATGTAAGGGATGGATCTCAAGAGGTTGGTCAGAAGACCGACCCAAAAATTCAACCGAGGGGATGCTAGGCGTTGCTCTTTTTGGGTTAGAAAAAGAACAAGCCCTAAAGGAATGCCAAGGACAAGACCAAGGATGCCAGAGACAATAATCATCACTAAAGTTTGCAGAGTTGAGGCCAGAATAAGCTCTATCATCGGGGCAGATATCCTAATGTTTCCGCGTAAACCTGATGCAGCTTAAAAAAGTCCAAAACGCGTTCTGTTGTGCTGGATTCATAATCAAAACTAATCAAAAGCGTGCCATAGGCTTTCTCGCGGATGTGATCAAGATGTCCTGCAATAATATTTAAATCCAACGTAAACTCACGAGAGAGAATAGAAATGAGCGGCAATTGAGCGGACTGTTCTGAGAACATAAGGCGCATAACGATCTTTGATTGAGCCCGGTTTGGCACTTCGTGTTGCAGGTCTGTTGCAATGTGGTGGGGTAAATCACGATCAACTTGAGCCCTAAAAAGACGTTTGGTGATGTCGTGTTGGGGCGCTAGGCAGACGGTGTTCAAGGGACCTTTTTCAATGATGCTCCCATGATCCATCACAAAAACATCATCACAGATTTCACGAATAACATCCATATCATGGCTGATGAGGAAGATTGTAACGCCTAAGGCGCGATTTATCTCTTTAAGGAGTTCTAAAATTTCAAGCGATGTCTCTGGGTCGAGGGCGGAGGTGAACTCATCACACAACAAAAGCTCGACATCATCAACAAGCGCGCGCGCAATAGCAACGCGTTGTTTTTGTCCACCACTGAGTTCGGCGGGGTAGTGGTGTGTGCGATCACTAAGGTCTACAAGGGTCAAGATCTTTGTGACGCGTCTTTCTATAATGTCTTTTGAATATCCCCTAAGCTCCAGAGGCAGGGCTACATTCTCAAAAACAGTGCGGCGTCGAAGCAAATTGAATTGCTGAAAGACAATGCCAATTTTCTGTAAAAGAACACGATGTTCTTTTTCTGATAAGTGGGAAACTGCCCTGCCATGGATGAAAATGGATCCGGCATCCGCGGTTTCAAGACCACTTAAGCAACGAAAAAGCGTGGTTTTACCTGAACCACTACGCCCAATAAGACCACCAATGCGGCCTTTTTCAAGATGTAGAGAAACATCATCCAAAGCAACCAAAAGGCTTTGTTCTGTTTTGAATGTTTTTTTGAGTTCGTTGATCACTAAGCCGTTTTGAATAAAGACACACGCTCCCTATAAAACTTAGGATGTCACCATAAGAACATTTTAAGAAGACGTCAAGAGATCCGACATCTGCAATCCTTTAAAGTTGTGCGGTTTTGGGTTAGTTCACATCGCCGCTTAACATCACTTGACGATCATCTGCTGAAAAGGGCTTTGTTTTCATCCACGATGTCCAAGCAAGGCGTCCTTCACCAAGGCGGCAGGCTGGCACGTCTTCTTTTTTTAAAATAAGATTGATTTGAAACGTATGGGTGAGTTGTAGGTAAAAGCGCACCACCTCGCAAAACAGCGTGTAATTTTTTTCTGTTTTAAGAAAACTGCAGAACGTTTTGTAAGACAAGGGACCAAGGTTAATCTGGACTAAGCCTTGCTGATCCCAAAAACGGTTGCCAAGGGCTGCTGTGCGCCCTAAGACATTGTTTTTGCCGAATGGCCGCTTGCCAAGGTAGGTGATTTCCTCGGGATCCATATCCTTCCAGGTTCCTTTGAACTGATCGATGGAAACAGGGATCTTAAAAAAATCCTTCAAGAATGCTTGAAGACCGACAGTGGAGCGATGCTTTTGCCAAATAAAGGCGCCAAGGCCATAAAAATGATCATCAGGGATTGGAAATCGATTTCGAAGCGCGGGCTTTGAAAGACCCACAAGATGCGAAAGGATACGCGCATGCGGGGTCTGGTGGGGATCCATCGGATTAAGCGCAATGTTATGCTTTTTCTTAATCTTATGCAAAATGGAGAGCAACCGATGGTTAAAAATATCTAGAAAATCGCGCATCACAAAATCTTTTTGCGCGATTCGACTGATTAGGGTTTCGGTATAGGGCATGGGAAGCGGCCCTTGCGATCCACCAATCCCAAAAAAATTCACGTGCATCTCAAAAGGGGAAGCTTCATCGTCGCTTTTTTGAACCGCTGAAATATCGCTTGATGGGTACGATAGCAGGGCCCGCGATTTGAGCGTAATCGGTTGACGATCGGGGTTGCTGTCATCCCCAAGTGGTAGAAGATTGGGGGACGCAGCCTCGAAGATTTTCACCGCTTGGTGAAATTCAAAATCGAACGGGCTTTGAAGCAACTCTTCAATTAAAGGAGTTCTTGGCTGCCGCTTTGTGGTTTCCATTTTTTCCAGTATCCATCTTGATAGGCCTTACGAATCTCGAGCTCTGTATAAGAGTTCACAGCTGTGTAGAGTGAGAAAAATCGACTCAAAACAGCAGAAAACATAAAGGCTGTCGTTTGCTTTTTTTGGAGATCGCTAAAGGTTAATGTTATTTTAGTGCCCCTTATAAATCCGCGCCAAGCATCACTTAAAATGCGACGTGAGACTGTCTCAGCTGAGATCGTTTGGATCGCATCAATTTCAGGATGCGTATTCATCGTAAGTGCATCCGCGTACGTGTGTAGAATCGATTTTAAGGCGGCAAGACTCAAATCATCGCTCGATAGAGAGAGTTGGTTGAGGGATAAGTTTGCGATCAATTGCCACTGTGATTTGGCTTCAAGCGGCGGATATACTTGAGGCGTTGGACGATCAAGGCACACAATCTCGCTCACAGGCATAGCAACGTCAGATTGCAGAATAGCGCCCGCTGGCACGAGATGTGCAAGGCTCCGGTTGGTGCAAAGAAGATGCGCATATACCACTTCTGACGCTGGAAGTTCAGGATTGAAATCCAGGTCTACGAAAGAAATCATCGCATCGGTGCCGTCTTGACTTGTATTGATCGTTGGCGTGCGGCGCATGTGCCAAAAAGCCTTCGCATCGCCCTCTCCGCCATGTTTATCGAAGCTGAAATAAGGGTAAATGACTTTCGGATTTTCCACATCTTCCATCGCAGCACGTACAGCTTGGATTGAATGGATCTCCGTTGTTTTTTCACGTCGATGATCAGCAATCAAACGATATTCATTGGATCTCTGATCGAGCCTTAAGGGCTCACTGATTTTTGGAAATAAATTAACGATGGGTGCGCAGCCTAAAAGGAAATTCCGTACACTCACGTCGGTTGTTTTCATCGGAATATCTTTTGAGATCGGCAGGTAAATATCCATCGATGAAACATCTTTAAAGCGATCCAAATTGAGGAGATCAAAGAAGAGAAATTTTTCTGGAAAACAAAAATATTCCTGAATGAGTCGATGCCCTGCATAGCGATGTGCAGAAAGCGGCTGTAAATTTTCGTCCTCACCAAAACCCACCTCTTGAAGAGAATCCTCAAAAAGAGTTCCCCACCCTTTGTCCGTGTGTATGATAGGCGCATCAGAAACAGCGAAAATCGATTCATAAATGGAGTGCTGTAGAAGACGATTGCCTGCAATATGAAAGCGTAATTTATTAAGGCCGATCGCTCCAAAGGTGCCGCTATAAGACTCCACATGAATACGAAATGCTTGAATAGTGCCTGTCCGCTCACGCAAGCCATCTTGATCCGTGTTCACCACCTCTACATCTGTAACTTTGACGGGCGCAAGATCCACCGGATAGCATGTTTGAAAATAACACGGCGTGTCTTGTGAATCGCGCACATTGAGCATGGTGCCTCTTGGAATCGCATAAACCGATGTGAGCTTGCCGACCTCGGGCGATGTCTTAAATTGAGAAACGGCAAACGAAGGAACGGGTTCCTGAAGGGGCGGATAGAGCATACCAATCAAGGCGCTGGTGATGCGTGGAAAATCATCGTCAATGGTGCGCTGCAAGCGAGCGGTTAGAAAGGCGAAAGATTCAAGCAGTCTTTCCACATGAGGATCTGATGATTCGACCTCTGAAAAATCAAGCCGTTTTGCAACCTTTGGGTATTGTTGTGCAAACTTACGGCCGGCATTTCGGAGATAATCAAGCTCACGTTGATAATAATCTGAAAATGGATCAAGCGTCTCCACGGCATTCCCCTCATATGTATTCTAACAGTCTTAGAACACACTTGTTTTTTTATTTTTCAACTGTTTTTATCGTATCTTTAATAGTGTTTTAAGTCGTAAGGCTTGTCAATTACCAAGATTCTAGGGTTAAACTTATCGTGCAAATTTTAACAAAGCGTTAATCTGCTCTAAGGACTTGATGCTTGCCCCAGAGTTGCGTAGGATAGCAAAAAACGAAAGAGGAAGCTATGGCACTAGAGAGCGCAACAGATCAAAGTTTTAAATCACTCATTACCACGCACAAAGGGCTTATTTTGGTGGATTTCTGGGCAGCATGGTGTGGTCCATGTCGCGCAATTGCACCACTGCTCGAAGAAATTGATGCAACCATGGGTGATGTGGTTAAAATTGTGAAAATCAATATTGATGAAAATCCGGAAACACCGACAAATTATAACATTCGTTCCATTCCCACACTCATTTTATTCAAAAATGGTGAACCTATTGCAACGCAAATTGGACTTGTTTCAAAAGATGCCTTAAAAGAATGGATAAAAAGTAACGCATAATTAAAATAAAAACGTGAGCGGGGGGGCGATCGTGGTGCAAGAGACGGATCAAAAAGAAAACACAAAAACAGCTGTTGATCCTTATAAGATGGCCACATTCTTAGTGAATGTTGGCCAACGGTTACAGAATATAGCGCAAAAATCTGCCTTGAAAAAACAAAAGGGCGAAAGTTATTATACGATCTTTAACCCCCGTTATATGATGGAGTCTTTCCAGGAAGCCTTCGTCAAAATCATGGAAAATCCAAAGCCATTTTTAGAGGCAGGTGGAAAGTTTTTACGCGATTATCAACGCCTCACCCTTGAGACGTATAAGTCTTTGTGGTCTGGTACAGCGCTTGACGATGTGGTTGAGGCGGAACGTGGGGATAAGCGTTTTTCTGGCGAAGCTTGGGACAAAACGTTGCGCCACAATTACCTAAAGCAAAGTTATTTGCTTTGGCATCGCTGGATGAATGAGATCACGCAAGATCTAGAAGGCATTGACCCAAAAGCCGCACATAAGGTTCAGTTCTACACGCGCCAGATTGCTGATGCTTTATCTCCGAGCAATTATATGCTCTTGAACCCGGAAGCGTCCAAAAAGGCGATGGAGACGGGCGGCGAGAGTGTATTTAAAGGCGTTGCTAATTTTCTGCGCGATCTCGATGAAGGGGACGGCCACCTCTCTATTAAAATGGTAAAGCGGGAGGCTTTTGAGCTTGGGCAAAACATCGCCATCACGCCAGGAAAAGTTGTCTATCAAAATGATTTGATCCAGCTCATTCAATACGCACCAACAACAAAAACAGTTTTCCAATACCCGATCCTTTTGATTCCACCCTGCATTAATCGGTTTTATATTTTTGATTTGCGCCCAAACAATTCTTTTGTGAAGTGGCTCATTGATCAAGGATTTACCGTTTTCATGGTGTCATGGGTGAATCCTGATCAAAAATTGGCACACAAACGCTATGAAGATTATGTTTTTGAAGGTGTGCGCGATGCTGCTCGTGTGATGAAGGAGATTACAGGCGAAGAGAAGGTGAATGCCTTGGGCTACTGTATCGGCGGCAATTTCCTTGCAACGTATTCAGGTTATGCGGGTGGTACGGGTGATGAATCGCTCAATACCACATCCTATCTTGCAACCCTTTTTGACTTTGAAAATTCGGGTGATTTGCAAGTCTTCATTGATGAGAAACAGCTGGATGACATTGAAACACGGGCGAAGACGCAGGGATATCTAGATGGAGAGACGTTAGCACGTACGTTTAACATCTTGCGCGCCAATGATCTCATCTGGTCTTTTGTGATTAACAACTATCTTCTGGGTGAAGAGCCTATGGCGTTTGACCTGCTTTATTGGAACTCGCATTCGACCAATCTGCCGGCAACGATGTTTACCTACTACTTAAGGAATATGTTCCACCATAATTTGCTCATAAAACCCGGCGGTATTACGGTGGGGGGACGTCCTCTCAACTTGGCTGATTCCAAAACACCGGCGTTTATTTTTAATACTAAAGATGAT
>JBQCDM010000070.1:0-12634 GCA_051961235.1 Nucleicultricaceae bacterium (SeqCode) | reverse complement strand
ATAGGGAGCTTCTAGATACGCTCTTAAATCTTCTTCAAACTTTTGCACAAAAGGACCTGTTGCAAGCCAACCAGATTTGAGGCAAGTAACCACATCCGCTATCGCTTCGTCACTAATACTGGGTTTGGAGAAGGCTAAAAATGGCTCTTCTGTTGAAATGGGATTCGGTTTTCTAGCTTCTTGAGACAAGGTATACTCCTATTAAAATCACGACAATGCCAAGCACACGCATGGGGCCGAGGGATTCTCCCAGCATCAAAAAGCCAAGGAGTGCTGTAAAAATATATCCAAGACTTGTCATTGGATAGGCATAACTCACATCAACACGAGAAAGGGCTAATAACCACACAACCACGCTGAGAACATAACACGATAGGCCAAGAAAGATCTGCGGGTTACGCACGATTTTGAGGCCAATGGGGATAATGTTTTGAAGGCTAAATTCGAAATAGCCGATGCTGCGCATGCCCAATTTGAGTGCAATTTGTGCGATAGTATTCAGCAAAACGCCCGCAATGATCAAAGGAAAGGGAGACACGTTTTTATCCTATTCCATGTTGGTTACTAAGATATCTTCTTGTGTTTCAAGTACAGGGTGAAGCAGTCGACGATGTTGTGGGTCCATCTGCTCAAAGATCACCTTTCGGGTCACCATATACATCTTTTTTTGATTCGTCCACCGTTTCCAGAAGGTGTCTTCATCAATCATCCAAGAGGATGTATCTTCTTGTTTCATACCAAATTCAAGCTCGCCTTGCCAGTTGACCACCGTGACGATTTCACCCAAATAGGGTGGGAGGTCTTGATAATAACGATTAAAGCAGACGACCTGTTCTGATGCTTTTCTGTTAGATAGAAGATAGGTTGCAATGGGCTTGACTGAGCGGTCTTCAAGATAAGGCCAGGCTTGTGTCAGCAAGCTATTAAGGCCAATCGCAAAGACGACAAGTGAGATGAATGCTCCTTTGAAAGAGCGTGTGTGATAACACAGATAAATTGCAAGAGGTCCAGCAATAAAGGCAAGCATCACAAGCCCTACAATAACCTTTAAAATAAGCGGCAGAGGTAGATCAAAATGATATAAAACAATGGGTATGAGTATGGGCAGAATCCAAGAAAAGGTAATCAAGCCTTTCAAAGCCTTTTCTAAGCTATGCGTATTATTCTCTTCCATCAGTTGACTCAAAAAGCGCCCCATGATGAGCGCAAAAGGTGCAAAAACAGGATGGATATAAGGAATCAACTGAGAGCTGGAGATGCTAAAAAAGAGGAAAATAGCGCCTGCCCAGGTCGTAAAGAACAAAAGATCAGACTCAGCTTTAAGACGCGTTTTGAGGGTTAAAAATGTTTTTTTGATCACATGCGGTACAAAGACTACCCAAGGATACCACCCTAATAGGAAGATAGGCACAAAAAAGCCTGGAAATTTCTTGCGTCCATGTACGCTTGTCGTATAGCGCAAAAAATGCTCATGAATAAAATAAAAGTAAGGAAACTCCGGATTTTTAAGGCTCACCATAATATGCCAGGGCGCAACAACTAAAAAGAAAAGAGCAATGCCCCACGGTTTAAAGGCAAGCAGCAGCGATCGCCAATCACGCGTGAGCCCTGACCAAAGGAGGATGATAAGCCCGGGTAAAACAGCACCAATTAATCCTTTGGCAAGAACAGCAAGCCCCATTGCAATAAAGAAACTGGCGAGATAAACGGTTTCAGATCGCTTCCCAATGTTTTTATGTGCTTGGAAAAATGAAAAAAGAGCAAGACTCATGAAAAACGAGACCGGGCTATCAATGATCATAATTTGGCGATGCGCATAAGAATAGAGACACGACCCAAGCGCACTTGCAGCAATAAGGCCAGAACGCCTATCATACAATGTGGCGCCCATTGCGTAGACCATCAAACATCCAAGGAATGAGAGAAGTGCGGGCCAAAGACGCATGGCCCATTCTTTTGGCCCAAAAAGTTTGATGGATGCGGCGCCTAGCCAATACAGCAGAGGGGGTTTTTCAAAATATTTCACGCCGTTTAAACGTGGTGTCACGTAGTCGCCAGATTCTACCATTTCGCGCGGAATTTCCGTATAGCGTCCTTCATCTGGCGCTGATAAAGGCCTAGAACTTAAGAAAACAAAAAATAATAACCCAAAAATAATACTGAGAAACGTAATGTCTTTAGTAATATTTTTTGTGGATTCAGAAAAACGAAATAACATTGGCATCATTTTAATTTCAATACACAAGTTCTGGTCAGAAGATCAACTAAAATTTGCTGTCACGAAAAAAGTTTCTAAAATCGCATTTCCTGCAAACGCAATCTGCTTTATAGTGGGGGTTAAATTTAATGAAATTGGAGGTTTTATGACGTTTACTCTTCCCCCCCTGCCTTATGATATGTCGGCACTAGAGCCCCATATTAGTGCAAACACCTTAGGTTTCCACTATGGAAAACATCATCAAGCCTATGTTACGAATTTGAATAATCTAACTCAAAACACCCCGCTTGCTTCAAAATCTTTGGAGGATGTTATCCTTGAAGTGGCAGGACAAGCAGATAAACAGGGTGTCTTCAACAATGCTGCACAAGTATGGAACCATACATTTTACTGGCATTGTATGAAACCTGCTGGAGGCGGCACCCCCCCTTCTGATGTTCTCTCTCTTATCGAGCGTGATTTTGGAAGTTTTGAGGCTTTTCGTGATCAATTTAAACAGGCAGCTGTCAGCCAGTTTGGTAGTGGCTGGGCTTGGCTCGTTTCAGATAAAGGTGTGCTCAAGATTACAAAAACAGGCAATGCTGACCTTCCTATGACGCATGGACACCAGGCACTTCTTACGTGCGATGTATGGGAGCATGCTTATTACTTGGATTATCAAAATCGTCGCCCTGATTATGTGGACACCTTCTTGACGCATCTCGTCAATTGGGACTTTGTTGCTAAAAATCTGAACGTTTAAAGCGATTTTTATGAGACACAAAAAAGGGGGCTTTAGCCCTCTTTTTTTTATCAATGACGTTTTGAAGTAATAAAAAAACCGCAGGAGAGAATCCTGCGGTTTGAACGATCAAAGGATGGACTAGAACTTAAAGAGTAGGCCGACCTTTTGTGTGAAAGTGGTATTGCGACCTGTTAATTTAAGGTGATCATTAAATACAACCCCAAGGTCGAAGAATCCTGGCTTGTCAAGGTTTACGTTGCCACCAATATGGGCACCAAGTGATGCAAAGAGGGATACATGACGTGAAAATGAATATTCTAAGCCAATTTGCGGTGCAAAAGATATGACAGTTTTTTCTTTTGATCCGCTGTGAAAAACTGGATCATAATTAAGGCCGGCAACATCTAGTTTGTAGCGTGCAATGTTCACGCCAAGCTTTGCAAAAGCATTAAATTGCTTTGCGAAAACCCATCCAAACACCAAAGATGGTGTCACTGAAAACTTATTTTTTAGTGAAGCTTTGACTAAATAATCTCCGGGCGCAGGCAAGTAAAAGGGATCGGGCTCATTAAAATGAAAATCATGGTTGAAGTTTTGGCTTCCGACGCTTATACCGACTTCAAAGCCAGGGAAAAAACCATTTTCATAAAGGTAGCGTCCACCAAATGTGATTTCACCAAAAAACGAAGCACGTGTTTTTTTGATGGATCCATGTTGAGGAGTGCCGCTTAAGGGGTTACCGGTAACAGTACTGTCTGGTGTATAATTCGTATCAAACTGAGGTCTTCCAATCGATGTGCCTTCTGCAAGCCCAACATATACACCTGTTTTAAAATGAGCCTCTGATGCGTGCGCTGTTGTCACAGTTGTTGCTGCAATCAAACAGGATAACAAAGTTTTTTTGATGTTCATTCTAGCTCCCCATTTTAATAAAATTTTTATCAATCATTATCAGTTTTTTAACAGGTTGATCAAGGGTGTTGAAAAAACTTAGTGTTATATGTGGTGTCAATGCCACAATAAGAGAAAAGGAGGCTGATTTGAACATTGCTATTCCAGGGAGAATCATATAACCTTGAAGCAGATAACTAAAGAAGTTCCAAAGGAGGTCACGTGTTGAAATCAGTTTTATTGGTTGTCGATGGATCTGAAGCAGGTGAAGAAGCAAAAAAGATGGCGGTCGACCTGTGTAAGCGCAATAAAGCGGCGTTAACGGGCGTTGGTGTTCTTGATATTACATGGATTGTTGAGCCTTTGCCGGAACCCTTTGTTGGAACGGCGTATTCTATTTATGGTGCTGAAGAAATTGAAAATGAACATCAGCATTTATCAGAAGCCCTAAAAGAATTCGCTAAGGAGTGCCGTTCTTCGGGAATCTCTTTTCAATATGTTGAGGAAAAAGGTTCACCAGCTGGTGTGATTGAGGATCTGTCTCATCGCCATGATTTAATCGTCATTGGTCAAACAACAGAGTTTCATTTTGAACTCGAAAAACCAAATGATCTCACAGTAAAGCAGGTGGTGCGTGATAATCCGCGTCCGCTTGTTGTGGTTCCTCAAAAACCAGAAAAAGGCGAGCGGGTTTTGATTGCCTATGACGGTAGTTTGCAGGCTGCTCGCGCTTTGCATATGTTTTTGTTGCTTGGCGTAGGCGCTGGTAAAGGCTTTGACATTTTTACTGTCCATAAACATAAAGATGAAGCACATGAAGTTGGTCAAGCAGCGCTCGAACTCTGTCAGAAATATGGGTATGAAGCTAAAATCCATCAATCCCATGAGATGCATGATGTGTCTTTGCAAATTTTAAAGAAAGCGCATGACACGAAAGCGGGCATGATTGTCATGGGTGCTTTTAGTCATCCCACAATCCGCGAAGTTCTTTTTGGATCAACGACACTTGATTTGATTGAGCAGTCAAAAATACCGTTATTTATTCACCATTAAAATATCGACAAGAACACCCCTTTAGAAAGGTGTTCTTGATTCTTCTTGAATGTTTCGACAAATCGGTTTATTCCTTTTTGGCAAAATATAGTGTTGTCGGGTTGTAATTTTATGCGATTTGTTTTTATAAGTCTTATATCGTTGTTTGTTTCATTGAATTTGATGGCGTCACGCCACGACATTCATGACGATGCGATTATTCCGCTGAAGGGCATTTATTCTAAGCGCTCATCCCTTGGGTTTGTGAGGAAGAGAACAGAGTGTGGCCTTCAATTAGCTGAAACGGACCAATATTTTGACGTGTACAATATTGCGCCAGATGGAGATTGTGCATTCAGCGGTCTTTGCATAAAGCGTGAGGCTGCTATTCAGCTCTTGATTGACCATTTAGATGATCCTTTTGTCTTCGAAAAAGTAAGAGAATTATTCGAAGACAATATCAAAAACATACCATCGTCTCTAAAGAAAGAGGCGTGGAAAGAGATCATGGAGTATGAAAAAGCGAATCAATCTTCGCTTGCTCCAGAGCAGTTGCACACGCAAGGTTCTATCGAGATTGGCGATGAAGAGAGCCTTTCAATGCTGAAAACAAATACAGAAAAGAAAAAGAATTTCTGCACTCAATTAGAAAATATGAAGCTTTTTCTTGAGCATTTTTATGGAAAGAAGCGCCGATGGCTAAATTATATGGAGGATACGCCATCTGCTCAATCCACAACCTGTTTTAATGCGTTGGCGCATCTTCTTCGTTGTAATTTGATTATTTATAAAAAAACAACAGAAAAAGGTGTTATCAAACGAGTCCACAAGTATTGCCCAATAAATGCTGATGAGACGATTCATCTTCTCCATGTTGTTGTGGGCGAAGAGACTGATACGAAAGAAAATCATTTTGATCGAATAGTGCCATCACAAAAAGTTGAGGATAAAACAAAGAAAACATCCAGTATTTTTGACCTTTTAAGGGTGCTAGAGAAACGATAACGTCGCCCTTTCCTAACAGGGCTAAAAAAAGATAGTATTTGTTTGTTTTACAAGATCAAACCCAAACTCTGAGTAGGTCTTTCCTTTCTTGAGCTGATCAAGAAGATAGGGCACAAAACTGATGATGTTGGCCGGTAATCTCCAATGTGGAAAGAAGGCAAGATCTCCACACTTAAGGGGTTCCATGTTGGAAAGAGAGCCTCTCCATGTTCGACATTCAAAGGTTATATCAATATTTTCCCTGTTCGAATAACGATGCATGACGTGAACGACGTTTAGGTGTTCGAGAAGGAGCGTAATGTTTAGCTCTTCCTTTGCTTCACGAATAATGGCTTCTGTTGCGGTTTCAGATCCTTCAAGATGACCACTGATGAGTCCATAGTTACCATCTTCCCAACCTTGATTGATACGTTGGGCCAATAAAATTTCGTCGTTGCGCCGCAATAGCAAATTGACAACGCCAAAAGGTTTGAAACGTTCTTGTAACATTGATGCTCAATCCTCCATATTATTTTTCTTGTAGCATCTGGGATGAGGAGGTCAAGAGCGACTTGATTTTTCCCTATGATTTTTTTGAATTTAATTTATAACTAGACGCATAAAATGTCGGTTTAATGAAGCATTAAAAACGAGGGAGAAAAAGATGCTCAAGACGATCAAGCTAAGCTTATTAACATCATTATTGTTGACAGCTGTTCCTCACTATACTTTTGCAAGTTTGGTGGGTGAAGACGATACAACAAAAGCGCCAAAAGTGACAGTAGAGCACGTGACTGTTGAAGAAGATAAGGAAAAAGGTAACCTAGAGACAGTAACGCATTCTGATGTTGGTGAGGAAGAGGGTGGAAAAGAAAAATTGCAAGCCCAAACACATTCAGCTGAAGATGAAAAAGATGTGGTAGACCCAGGTTATCAGCTGTTTATGAATATTGTTCAACGACTTGATGATATCAATCCTGGAGATGTTCGGATTTCTGGACAAGAGTGGTTTACAGGTTGGGTGCCAGATATGAAAGATGCTTTCTACTATATGGACCTTGAATCTGCTGTGACTAAAGCAGAAAAGATCACTAAAAACTTCAATATCAAAACTGATTTTACTGCTTATCAAGAAGTTGAACAAAAGGTAGCAATGTGTCTTAACCAAAAGCCAGCGCACGAATTTACGAATGTAGAGCTTAATCTTGTTTCTCAAGTAATATTTGGTAAGCAAAAGCTTGGCGTGATGAAAGATGTTGATCGTGTTCTTGCAACAAAAGTGATGTTTTATAGAACACTCAATAGTCTAGCGCTTCGCTTGATCGGTAGTTTCCAAATTCTCCAATTGCAAGTATCGATACAAGACTCGTTGGAGCGTGAAGAGCTTAGACGCAACCAAGAGACATCTGTTCCAAGTAGCAGTTCTTCTGTATCTGTTGAAGTAGGAACAGAAAAGCCAGTTGTGGAAAAGGAAGCAGAAGTTGTGGTTGAAACTACAACGACAGAAACGCCTCAACCTCAGGGTAAGGATGGGGATGCGCAAGAAACGCATACACCTAGTGATGATGGTGTAGGAGATAAAAGCGCGTTATAATTTTTGCATGAAAAAGGCGCTTTTTGCGCCTTTTTTTTGTTCTTAAAAACAGGGATCAATCGTGATGAATGCCAATAAAATAGAGCCGTTAGAAGCTATTAAAAAAAATGCATGGATTCGTGCCGAAGACTATCTAGACCTATATCAACAATCGCTCGATGATCCTGAATCATTCTGGCGGACGCAAGCACAATCCATAGATTGGATAAAGCCATTTAAGACCGTCAAGCAAACATCCTATGATCCTAATAATTTCTTCATTCGGTGGTTTGAAGAGGGAACCTTGAATGCTTCAGCCAATTGCTTGGATCGTCATTTAAAGACGCGCGGCGATAAAACCGCCATTATCTGGGAGGGCGATGATCCTTTAGAACAAAAGCGGTATACCTATCGTGAGTTGTTTGAAGAAGTTTGTCGGTTTTCAAATGTATTGCGCTCCCTTGGGGTCGGTAGAGGAGATCGGGTTACACTCTATATGCCTCAAATTCCAGAGACTGTTGTTGCTATGCTTGCCGTTGTGCGCATTGGCGCCATTCATTCAACCGTTTTTGGCGGATTTTCTCCAGAATCTTTAAGCGGACGTATTGCTGATTGCGGCTCTTCAATTGTCATCACAGCCGATGAAGGTAAGCGCGGTGGTAAAATTATCCCACTCAAGAGCAATGTAGACAAGGCACTTGATCAGCTAGAGAATCACATTGTTAAACATGTGGTTGTTGTGAAAAGGACAGGCAATACTGTTTCTATGCAAGAAGGGCGTGATCAATATTACGATGTTCTTATGCAAAATAGGCAGCCCCAGTGTGTGGCAGAGGAAATGCAAGCGGAAGATCCGCTTTTTATTCTCTATACATCCGGATCAACAGGTAGACCGAAGGGTGCGCTACACACAACAGGGGGGTATCTTGTCTATG
Source organism: Nucleicultricaceae bacterium (SeqCode) (assembly GCA_051961235.1). Taxonomy (GTDB): domain Bacteria; phylum Pseudomonadota; class Alphaproteobacteria; order Caedimonadales; family Nucleicultricaceae; genus JBQCDM01. The sequence continues at coordinate 4,277 of JBQCDM010000070.1, read as the reverse complement.
CTGCTCTTACGCATCGTCTCGTTTTTGATTATCACGAAGAAGATATTTATTGGTGCACGGCTGATATAGGGTGGGTTACAGGACACACCTATAATGTGTATGGGCCGCTTTGTAATGGTGCCACCATTGTATTATTTGAAGGCATTCCCACCTATCCTTCCGCATCAAGGTTTTGGGAGATTGTCGATCGCTATCAGGTGTCAATTCTGTATACGGCGCCTACGGTTATACGGGCCTTGATGAGTGAGGGAGAAAAACCTGTTCAAAAGAACAGTCGTGCATCGCTTCGAATTTTAGGGTCAGTGGGGGAGCCCATTAATCCTGAAGCGTGGGATTGGTACTATCATGTTATTGGTGATGAACGTTGTCCTATTGTTGATACATGGTGGCAAACGGAGACTGGTGGCATTCTTATCAGTCCTCTTCCTGGAGCCACAACGCTCAAACCTGGATCTGCAACATTGCCGTTTTTTGGGGTGCGCCCCGCACTGGTCAATAATAATGGAGTAATACTTGAGGGAGTTGCTGAAGGAAGTCTTGTTATGCTTGACTCTTGGCCCGGGCAGATGAGAGGTGTCTATGGTGATCCTCAGCGATTCATAGATACGTATTTTAAAACATTTCCGGGTAAGTACTTTACAGGTGATGGAGCCAAGCGTGATGAAGATGGGTATTATTGGATCACGGGGCGTATGGATGATGTTATTAATGTGTCAGGACATCGTTTAGGCACAGCAGAAATAGAAGCAGCTTTAGGTAAGCATCATGCTGTTGCAGAAAGTGCAGTGGTTGGATTTCCTCATCCGATTAAGGGGCAAGGTATTTATGCTTTTGTTATGCTTCTTAAGGAGTATTCCCCAACCGATTCACTCAAAAATGAATTAATCCAGGAAGTTCAAAAACACATTGGCGCGCTTGCAAAGCCAGACCATATACAATGGGTCGCAAACTTACCACGTACGCGATCAGGGAAAATTATGCGACGCATTTTAAGGAAAATCGTCACAGATGAAATTGAAACAATAGGCGATATCTCAACCTTAGCAGACCCATCGGTTGTGCAAGAGATTATCGAGCACTATAAAAATGAACACGAGAAACAATAAAATTTGTATGCACTTATTTTGAGGATAGCTTTTTCTCAAGGCTAGCGCGCAGTGCTTCAACATACTTTTGAAAAGCAGGTTGCTCTTTTTTGGATGCCATCAATTGGGTTATTTTATTAATCATTGCAGCATCAAGATTAAAGAGCTTCTTCTTCACGAGCGCTGCCGTCTCAAGGCTTAGAATGGGTTTTTGTGCGAGATAAACTTGAAGATAACGGTGCCAACGTTTAACGTCATGCTCGTGGACGCCATGGGATAATTCTTCTTTGTATACATGGTTGAGTGAGATCAAGGTATTGTTTGTGTTTGTGGTTTCAGCAAGCAATTCATCTTCAAAGAACTTCAGAAATTTATCGCGAAGTGTATGTGGAATCGTTCTTAAGTGGCGGCTGATCTTATATGATTTAACAAATTTTGCCCGCTCCATATCAATATAAGCATGCAAATACATACCGCAGCTGAAAGGATCCTTTTTACAAAAATCTTTTAAGTGAGCAAGGTTAACTTTTTTCGGGTGCGTTTCAGATCGCCTGATGACACCAAGATAGCGAATGTCAGGAAAAAGCGTGCCCGCAAAGAACAATTTCTTTTCCGTTTCATCCAAATCAATATTCTGTGTTTTAAGCCAGAAGTCTGCAAAATAGAGGTGTGTTACAGGCCCTGCAGCTCTTAGACTTGTTGGAGACAAAAGCATAAAAGCGAGAACAATAGAAAACAGGATTTTTTTAAATGAAGTTACAGGCATGATAATCGTCACTAACCTCTTTAGATTGAAATATTTAGAGGTATGATAGTGTGGGTTTTTGGGGAGCACAAGTTGAATATCAAAAGAGGAAGGCATTAATTTTCTTAAACTCAATGAACTTGTGGGGACATCCCGTATTACAGATCTTGATTTTTTTAGCGATAGTACGATATGAGAGGATACAAAGGCTCGTATAAGAGAGATAAAAGTATGATCTACAGAAGATATGTGACCGTTCTCTTTGTTTTTTTTGTGATTGTTTTATCTCACATCTCTCAAGTGTATTCCTTAAAAACTCCTGCTAAAAATAAGGTTGATAGAGTCGTGGTTGATAAAAAGCTTCGTAAGATTGAGTTTTGGTGTGGGTGCGATATTTTAAAAACCTATAAAATAGCGCTTGGTGGTTCTCCTCGTGGACCTAAAACACAAGAGGGTGATCAAAAAACACCTGAAGGTTCTTATGTGCTTGATTGGCGGAATCCTAAAAGCGCTTTTCACAAATCTATCCATATTTCATATCCTAATGCCAAAGACCGAGCTCAAGCCCAAAAGAGAGGGGTTCGGGCAGGAGGCGATATTTTTTTGCATGGCATTGGAAAGAAGTGGGGGTTTTTAGGTGCTTCTCATGTACTACATGACTGGACGCTTGGATGTGTTGCTGTTACCAATGAGGAAATGGACGAGATTTGGGATATGGTTCCAAATGGTACACCCATCATTATAAAACCTTGAATGACAAAAATTAAACAGGAGTAAAGGCTTAAGCATGACTCAATCCATTACCTTAACGCAGCCACAGTGGCTGAACGATTTTTTCAATGCCGCTGTTGGTAAAAAGGTGCACGATTTAGAAGATCAAATGGCGCTTGCCATTGAACTCTCAAGACGCAATGTACAGCACGAAACAGGAGGTCCTTTTGGCGCTGCTATTTTTGAGCGTGATTCTGGACGTTTAGTTTCAATGGGTGTCAACCGTGTGGTTCCCAATAATTGTTCGTTGGCACATGCTGAGACTATGGCGTTTATTATGGCGCAACAATCGCTCCAAACATACGATCTTGGGAGTGCCTCCTTGCCGACGCATCGATTGGTCACCAGTGCACAGATGTGTGTGATGTGTTATGGCGCCTTATTTTGGTCCGGGGTCAGAGAGGTTTATTATGCTGCAACCGCTTTTGATGTTGAAACGCATGTGGGCTTTGATGAGGGACCACTTCCGTCCCAATGGGTTGAGGAAGCTAAAAAGCGGGGGATCGATATTGCGCAAGGTCCTTTAAGAGAAGTAGCTGTAAAGGTGCTGAAAGACTATCAAAATTCAGGACAGCCTGTTTATAACGCAAGACAAGCATAATAAAAAAAGCCCCAGATTTCTCTGGGGCTTTTTTGTGGATCCTGACAATTATTGCTGGATTCGAGCAACCAAATGCGGTTGATATTTCTGAATTTTTACCAAATTGTTTGTATATACACTTTTTAATTTTTGTATTGGTTTGATTTCCTTCATAAATTCCACGATGTTGTGTTCTTCATCAGGTTGCAAATGTTCCCCAGTTTTACGCAAAAGAACTATAACCTCCATGTTTTTTGCTAATGGAATAACCTCTTTATTATGTTCATCTATTTTCCAAAATTGAAATTCGGATGGCCTTTGCCTCTTTTCAATTTCAATTCTATACTTCGCTGCTTCATTCACAAGGTCACCATGGGAAGCGCTTGGTGTTTTTTGGTCATCTATCTCTTTTTGAAGCTCCCCATGTTTTGCGATTAACGCATCAAAAGGCATAGCTTTTATTTGGCTGATATCAGTGCTCGGTTGTCCGCTGCTATTGCTCGGTTGAGCACCACTGCTGCTCGGTTGGCTACTGCTTGCATGCCCACCACCAGAAGAAGAGACAGGAGCTTGTGGTTGTGCTTCCTCTACTTGCCAAGAAGTTAATGTAAGTGTTTTTAACACAAGGAAAGTCTTGAGATATGTATAGGGAACATTTCTACCCTGTTTTTCAGGTGGAATAACGGTTTTCATATCAATCAGTTGAACTGTATCAACCGCCTGCTCAACAAGATTTGCAATATCGCTTACCCTTCTAGTTTTGACAAGCTTTGGGTAGTCAGTTTGCAACTTTTTAATCATTTCACTAAACGTCTTGTTTTGAGAAAGAGCTCGTGAAACATCATTCATAGCATTGAGAATTTGGCTGATCGTCTTCTCATCCATAGTGATCAACGTTTTTTCTAATTTTTCTAAAATAAGTTTTACTTTAGGTTTAGTGATAGCCAAAAGATTTATTGAAGGTGCTAATATGCTCCGACCACTAGTATAGTCTTCATAAAGTTTATTATACTCATCTTGATATTCCCCAAGATCTTTATAAAGCGCGTCAAATTTAGAATTAATCTCTTGAGGTGTAAATACATTGTTTGGAATA
>JBQCDM010000069.1:0-5035 GCA_051961235.1 Nucleicultricaceae bacterium (SeqCode) | reverse complement strand
CATAGAACCAGTGCAACACACTGGGCTCTGCCATACCACCCGCTATAATATGACGCGCTCTTACATCCAACGCAGGTATAAGATAAAATGTTTCAAAGGATAAAAGTACAAAAACAATGCCGACACACACGAGCGGCCACCAAGACACCCGCGTCCAAAACGTCAGCAGAAGAATGCTGATACAAAGTACCCATTCGATTTTATTAAAGAGATGAAATGTCACCATCCCAACTTCGATCGCAACGGGCATCGAAAGATTCTTCGCCATGAATTTGACGGGCGTTGCAACAAATGAAACACCCAGCAAAAGCCCGGCCCATAAAATCACTAAAAATGCACTGAATCGCATCATCGCTATACTATCCCGTTGGAAACACCCTAAGAATCGCTCTTATGTTCTCCATCTTAGCCATGCTTTGCCCCTAAAAACAAGTTCTCTCGAGGTAAAAATCTTCTGCAAGGGAATGCCCCTGCCTATTCGGGACGCAGAATGGACCAAACTTTTTCTTGAAGTGCCGGCAGAACATCTTCTTGAAACCACGGGTGCGCTTTAATCCAACCTGTATTTCTCCAGCTTGGGTGTGGAAGCGGAAAATAAAAGGGTTGATAATCACGCCAAGTTTTGACTGTCTCCGTCAATGTTTTTTTACGCTCCTTTCCTAGATAATAAGCCTGAGCATATTGCCCCACTAAAAGAGTCAACTGCACGTTGCTTAGGTAGCCAAGCGTTTTAGCATGCCATAAGGGCGCGCAAACGGCAAGCGGAGGCAGATCTCCGCCCTTTGGATTTTCCCCTGGATAGCAAAATCCCATGGGCATAATCGCTATTTCTTTTTCATCATAAAATTGCGCCGAGGTCATGTTAAGCCATGACCGCAAACGATCACCGCTTGGATCATTAAAAGGCAGACCACTATTGTGTGCTTTTCTTCCGGGTGCTTGCCCAATAATCAGAATCTTTGCTGTTTTTGAGAGCTGAACGATGGGTTTTGCACCAAGCGGCAATTGAAGCACACACCTTTGACATTTTCGAAGTTGTTTTAAATGTTCCTCAAAAGAAGGTGTATTTGTGATCGATGTCAAAATATTTCCCATGCATACTCAGATCTAATAAATAAATTTCCGTCAATTTTTAAAAGTTTAAGAAGAAATTATAATTCAATAAAACTTTTTAAAACATTTTATTATAAGATAAAAATAGGGCTCTATATCAAACTTTATTGAAGAAAATAGTATGAAACACATAAAAATTAAGCGTATTTACGAAGCCTTTGATGATGCAGATGGGATGCGTGTGCTCGTGGATGGTCTGTGGCCGCGTGGTATAAAAAAAGAAAATGCCCACATCGATATTTGGCTTAAAGACATTGCACCGAGTTCGATTTTACGAAAATGGTTTAGTCATGCCCCAGAAAAATGGCCGATGTTTTGTGATCAGTATAATAAAGAATTAAGCGAGAAAACCCATATCCTCAAACCCATTTTAGACGCGCTTCAAGAACAGGATGTGACGCTTCTTTACGCAAGCAAAGAGGAAAAACTCAACAATGCTGTGGTCTTACGAAACTACATTTTAAAAATTGTTCACTAACCTTACCCAATAAGCCTCAAATCTTTCGGCCCTTAATCCGCCAAAGAGTTTTTGCACCTAGAATCACGCCATGACGCACGATCTAACAACATCACTATTCTTAACCATTGCTGCCAAATACGAGACGATTCCATGCCGTCTCCCAAAAATGCTCCCCTAAGCTCTCATCAGACAGCGGATCCCCATCTTTTACAACCTCTTTTTGTGGATAGTCATCAACAGGGGTTGGGTAGAGCATTTTAGGCGGAAAGACAATATCAACATTGCTATCCTTATTGGCAGCATGATAAATTGCAAAACCAAGCACGGATGGTCCGGTTAAAAGGATCGTTTTAAAGCCATCATGGTCTGGAATTTTCTTAATATACTCTGGGACAAGACTCGACGTATAGTTTCTCACCATAAGCTCAATATATTTATTAATAATCGGGTGATTTTTAGACGCCCCGTAGCACGCATTACCCACAAAGGATGACATCGGCTCGAGCCCTGCAAAAAAGTTATACGCTCTACAAAGAACAATCGCTGATTGCCTTAAGGCATAATCTGTATCCGTATATATCCCGCCTTCTTCGCGCACAGCAATGGCACGTGCCAAATCACTGGCAACGCCAAATTTCTTAGCTCTAATGGCATCAAGCAATATTTTTGATTCTTCAATAGAAGCCTTGAGCTTGCCAATCAATTTCACCTTAACACCAAACTTTTCAATTTCTTTTATCGTCTGAGGTAAGAGTTCATTCTCTTGAATCCAAAGATAGGGCTCCCAACCCTCGCTGATAGGGCAAGCTTCCACTGTCCTTTTTGCCCATGCTATGTAGTCCTCTGGAAGCTCTTTTGGATCATCTGGATTTGTAAGCCAAACCTTATGGATTTTTTGAGGAATCTTTAAAGGCACCCTATCTGGTGCATCTGCTAGATGAGAAAAAACTTTCTCAAGCCTGTTTTTCTCATACATCTCTTGACGTTGTTTAAAAAAGTCCAAAGGTTTTACTTTCTCACCAGGACATGCTGCATAAAGAAGATATGCTAAATTATCATCATATTCTCGTTTGAAGCGCGCTGTAAGGTTAGCAGGAACGGGCCGTGAGGAATCATGGTAATCTTTTTCAGATTCTTTAAATTCCCTCATAAGAAATCGAGGTATAAAATTAAAATCCCCAAGTGGTCGCGGAAAGGGAATAACTGGCTTTTCGCCCACTATAATTTTTCGCTCGCCCTCACCTTTTCTTCTTCGACTTAAGCTTAAGTGTTGCCCCGTTTCTACCTCCATATTCTTCAAATACCAATCTTCAGGCGGTTCTGTTGTGACACTCGTCTCTGGCTTCAATCGAAACCGCAATGTCATTGTCCTGCCATCATTCTTTCCTAGAGTTGCAGTAACGCGTGCCTCTTTATCTGTTTTATTTTTTAATTTAACGGCTTTTTTAAGTTTTATTTTTCCAATAAAAGATTGAAATTCACGCGTATTATTAATGCCGTAAGCTTCTATTTTCTCTTCATCCGTTAATTCACATGGACGATAAGATGCATAAAGAGGACACTGAACAGCGCCTAAAACAAGCAGCCCCTTCAAAAAAATCATCGTAAATTTCTTCATGCGTCTCATCCCTCTTATCGTGAAAATCCCATTTTGAAGGGATTGAGATCCATACATCTCAATCCCTTCCTTAATTCTGCCCTTGAAATTATTATTTGAGTTTATTGAAGGCGTTTTTTAATTACTTGCTACTTTTTGAGCAATTACTCGCCCTAGAACTGGCTTGTCATCGGCTAACACTGAAAACTCATCGGATTCAGCATCATATTTTATTTCATACCCCTGTGCTTCAAGCGCTTTTAAAAATTCTGCATGATGAATAAATCGTCGATAATGGCCATGAATCCCTTCATTTGGGCCTATCTCCTCTGATTTTATAAAAAGGGGATCTTTCGTTGTTCGATATTCTAGAAACAAGAGTGCATCTTTGTTAAGACGTCCAAAAAAGTCTAAAACGATCTTTTCGATGTCGTAAGGAATGGCATGTATAAAAAATCGGGCATATACTTGGCTTGCTTTTTGATAGGGCGCCAAACTTTCAAGGGACTCAATTTTGAGGCTCTTAAACTGGGGCACAGCACCTTTCTTTTGTTCCGCTAGCGTCACATTAGATTCAATCGCTTTTTCAGATGCATCGATTGCGGTAAGAGAGGAGCAAGAAGGTGCGAGAAAAAAGCTATCACGCCCATTGCCACATCCAAGCTCTAAAACATCACGCTCTTGATGAAAGAATTGATGTGAGACGACAAACTGAGCAAAAGATGAAGGTTTTGTTGGTAACGCATTGCTTGATGATTGACCATAAACGCGATTCCAGTATTCACCATTGTCTCGTGCATGCGTTGAAATAGAAGAAGCAGATGAAGCAGTCTCTTTCGAACCTGGGGAATTACGATCCTCCAGCATTTTGCTTGGCATCGCTGGAACACGTGTTTTACCATCCAGCGTCCAACAATACTTATCGGTTATTTTTTCGTAATGCTTCATATAGTAAAGGGCTGTCTTATTCCAAGCAGGTCCGTACATGCGCTCAAAATACGGTGTTGCGTCACTTGGCCCCCAAAGTGTCAAAGGACCGAAAGAATATTGCTCTAAATGATCAATTTGGTTTTTATCGTACCAGCCTCTTTCAAAAAGCTTTTTGCCCTCAGGTCGATTCAAAACGTAATGCCCATCTTCCAACTCATAAAGGAAAAGATCAAGAAAGGGGTGAAAGTTTGTCTCAGCATCCGTTCCTGCATTGAGTACAATGGGTTTTTGGGCAACAACTTTGAGACCTACAATTTCTTGAGGATCACGAAACACATCATAACCAAGGGCATGAAACTCCTCTTTAAGCCCTAAGATAGCCGCTTCGGATTCCACTTTGACACCCAAATCAATATCATCGTCCCATTGAAAAGGGCCACCTACCGCTTGTTCTTTTTGATCACTTTCTTCAGTCGACAGGGGACGATTACGTACAGCGCCCATAAATGTGCCAAAGGTTATCCAATAAGAAGTTCCGTGTTTTTCAAGCAGCTCCGTTACATCTTTGGTCATTTGATAGTTAGCATCTATAATTACTTGAGGTGTGCGTATTTTACTGAAAATGCTTTGTCTTTCCTCAGCACTCCACTCATCAAGATTAATAAAAGGAGAAGACGTAGCAGTTGCCTCTGTCACGACAGACGAAAAAAACAAACCAAGACTTAAAAATAGAATTTTTGGGTAAACGCGCATTATTATCCTCTTGACTCAAAGGGGAACACCTTATCCAAAGAAAGTTAACTGATCTTTAAAATGCCTGGAAAATAAATAGTGATAATACGATTTTGTGTGCAACTTCTCTTGTTCTTCAAAGGATCTATCTTCATTAAAAATTTTTATGCTTCGAACCCACTACTTCAAAACTTTTAACAAGA
>JBQCDM010000068.1:0-4039 GCA_051961235.1 Nucleicultricaceae bacterium (SeqCode) | reverse complement strand
AGACCATTCTGGAAGTGTTAGATGGGTATATGAAAAATCTTAAAAAAAATGAACATCCTAATACATATAAAATTGATCAATTTTTAAGGAACTTCACCAAAGTATTTTCTTTAAATTATGATACTTTAAGTTATAGAATTTTTAGCAACTTTTTTGGCAACCCTGGTGACCAAAGGTTTTCTGATGGTTTTCGAGGTAAAGAACCACTAACAACAGATCAAATCAAAGATAATATAAAATTAGAAAAAAAAAGATTTTATTTTCCTCATGGAGCATTTCATATTATGTGCAAAGGTAGCACAAATGGTCCTTATCACAAAATAAGTATTCATCGTCATAATTTTTATACAACACTTAAAGGCTCCATTAAAAATATTATTAAAATGCTTATAAACTCTGATCCTGCATCAAATGACACAAATGAAATCGAGCGCCCATTGCTCATTTTTGAAGATCGTCCTGATGTGAAAAAAGCAATCATTATGAAAGATGCTTATTTAAGCCGTTGTTACAAAACGCTTAAAGAAAAAGTGACAGGCCATGTATTTGTATTTGGCTGTTCTTTTGAGCGAGATACGCATATCCTTGAGGCTCTTCTTCTAGGGACAAAAAAAGATTTATATATCGCTTATTGGCATGAGGATGAAAAAATTAAAAAGACTGTCGAAAACTTTTTGGAAAAACACGCAGCAGATATCAGAAATAAAGAAAAACTGGCATATAACTGGTCTCATTTTGACTATACACGTAAAAACATCAAATGGGTTAAAATTGAGGCGAATGAATCGATTTGGCATGGTATCCCGTAAGAGATGACACTCACCTTTAAATGAAGTCTTTATTCACAGAATCGAACAGCTCAGGGCGTAGATCTAACTACTAGAATGTGCCCAAACTGGACGAGAGAGAAATTCAAGGTGCGATCAAAAGTCATAAAAAAGGCAGCCGAAGCTGCCCTTTTTTAATTGTAGAAAATCCTTAAAAAGTTTTTTTTAGGCCTTTTCTTAATTTTTTACTCACCTCAAAGCTTGAGTAAAGAGTAAACGAGATAATGATTTATCGAGCAATCTTAATTTTAACTTTCTCTTCTTGATCATTACCGCGTAGATTATAGATACAGAAGTTAGGTCCACCAGATGAAAGGGTAATCGTCAAAGGGGCCCCTACAAGCACTGTAACGGCGCGCATTTTTTTTATATTAGCCATATCTTCTTGACTAGCAGCTTCCCAGTTCATACCGCCAAGCATCACTTTTTCACCTTGTTCTAACGCTATCAAATTCTCTGTCTCAACACCTGGACACGCGGCTGCATAAACAGGCAGTGCTAAGAGTGATGTAAATGTCAGAACGCTCATCATTAATAAAGATTTCTTCATGTGGGTTATCCTCCTCAATAAACATAAAAGTGACTTTTATAGATATCATTGTAAGATTTAAGAATCCGTTAATCTTAAATTTGAGCGGATGCAGCCTATACATTAGCTTAAAATTTATCCCCCACCTCTCTATTTTAGCCCACGCCTGTGCCGGTAAAAACACGCGTATGATAGGAGGCTCATGACAGATGTAAAAAAAAGCGCACCACTTAAGGAATTTTTTTCAGCAAGCGTATACAATAAAAAAAGGCAGCCGAAGCTGCCCTTTTTCAAAACCAAACCAATCGGTTTAGTTATCAAGAAAACTTCTAAGTTTACGTGATCTGCTTGGATGCTTCAGCTTCCGCAAAGCCTTTGCCTCAATTTGACGAATACGCTCACGCGTTACGGTAAACTGTTGTCCCACTTCTTCTAGCGTGTGGTCAGTGTTCATACCAATACCAAAGCGCATACGCAACACGCGCTCCTCACGCGCTGTCAAGCTTGCAAGAACACGTGTCGTTGTCTCACGCAAGTTTGAGTTCACAGCCGACTCCAGCGGTTGAATGGCATTCTTGTCCTCAATGAAGTCACCCAATGAACCGTCTTCTTCATCACCAATAGGCGTTTCAAGGCTGATGGGCTCTTTTGCGATTTTAAGCACCTTACGCACCTTTTCAACCGGTAGCATGAGTTTTATAGAAAGCTCTTCAGGTGTTGGCTCTCTACCAATTTCATGCAGCATTTGACGCGATGTGCGCACCAGCTTATTAATCGTCTCAATCATGTGGACGGGGATACGGATGGTACGTGCCTGATCCGCGATGGAACGCGTAATGGCCTGGCGAATCCACCATGTGGCATAGGTCGAAAACTTATACCCACGACGATACTCAAACTTGTCAACGGCCTTCATCAAACCAATGTTGCCTTCTTGAATCAAATCCAAGAATTGCAACCCACGATTCGTATACTTCTTAGCAATGGAGATCACCAAACGTAAGTTTGCTTCAATCATCTCTTTCTTAGCACGACGTGATTGCGTCTCACCTTTTTGCACCGCTTTTACGATACGTCTGAATTCTGTAATATTAAGACCCGATTCAACTGAAATTTGCACCAACTTATCGCGCACTTGCTGGACATCGTTTTGATATTTTTCAATGAATTTCTTCCAGCCTTTTTGGCTCAATTTACCAACCATGCCAAACCAATCAGGATCCAACTCATAACCGTAGTAATTCTTGAGGAAGTCTTCACGATTTACACCACACTCAACAGCATAACGCAAAATTGCGCCTTCAAGCGTTGTCATTTTACGGTTGATAGAATAGAGCTGTTCAATCAACGTATCAATCCGTGCTGGATTAAAACGCACTTCACTCACCAATTTAGCAAGTTCTGACTTTAACTCTTGGTAGCTCGCATCGCTCTTCTTTGTTGGCTCTTTGCCTTCTTGCGCTATTTTAATGCGCTCGAGTTGAAGATCATGAAATTTCTCATAAACATCTGCGATCTTGTCAAACGTTTCCAAAATTTGAGGCTTTAAAACCTCTTCCATCGCAACGATAGAGGCATTGGACTCTTCTTCTTCGTAATCTTCGTCTTCTGATTGTCCTTCAGTCTCCTCTTCAGATTCCTCTTCTTCTGAATCCTCGAGATCATCAAGATAATCCTCGTCGTCGTCCTCATCCTCATCATCAAAGGCATCGTCTTTTTTAGCGGCCTTCTTTGCGGGAGCTGCTTTCTTTTCTTCTTTTTTGGCGTTTTTCTTTTCTTCCGCCTTCTTTTCTTCAGCAAGCGCAGAGGCTAACTTTTCTTCTTTCTTTTTTGCATCAATCTTTTGTGCAATGGCCTTTTTCGTGTTTTCATCAAGCACAGGCGCACCTTCCATCGTGCCCTCTTCTGACGCTTCACCTTCTATGCTTGTATACATATCCTCAAGGTCAATCACTTCACGCAATTGCATTTGATTTTCTTTGAGTTTATCACGCCATTCAATGATCGCACGGATCGTAAGCGGGCTTTCGCAGATCGACTCAATCATCATCATGCGCCCTTCTTCGATGCGCTTTGCGATTTCGATTTCGCCTTCTCGAGATAAAAGCTCTACTTGCCCCATCTCGCGCAAATACATACGAACGGGGTCGTCTGTTCGACCGGCTTCATCTTTCAGGTTACCGGCTTCTTCCGTCTCATCATCCTCATCAAATGACGATGATTTACCTTTTTCTTCTTCGTTCTCGATGTCTTCAATTTCTTCAAGATCATCCATATCGTTCATGTCATCCATGTCTTCAATTTCATCGACATGAACTTCAATCTCTTCCTCGTCGTCTGTACCGGCTTCTAAATCATCAACCTCGTCAATCTCTTCAACATCTTCGCTTTCAACGATATTAACGCCCATCTCAGCGAAAATTGCCATCACATCTTCGATTTGCTCAGAGGAAAACTCTTCCTGGGGAAGTGCTGCATTCAACTCATCATAGGTCAAATACCCTGTCTCTTTGCCCTTATTCATAAGCTTCTTAATGACAGCTTTCATGCTATCTTTGGACGATGATTCAGCTGACGGCGTTGATGTTTTGGCACGATCTTTTTTTAGAGGTTTTTGAACCACGTTTTGAACCTTTCACGATTAAATAGTTTTATCTTTTAACATAATTTGCGTGACAAACCT
>JBQCDM010000067.1:0-5369 GCA_051961235.1 Nucleicultricaceae bacterium (SeqCode) | reverse complement strand
TCCGATTAAATTTTACTCTAAAGGCACGTTCGATAAGTTCTTGTTCCAAAGCTTTATTGCTCAGCAAAATTTGCAGTGGCGGTTCATGAGACTCATAAAATAGGGTGAGAAAACTGGAGAGAATTTCCTCTGTGGATAAATCATCTGTGTGTTCAGGGAAATAATCTTTGGTACCGTAAAAACTGCCTTTACGTAAAAACATAACCTGTATACAAACACGATTTCCCAGTTCTGCAATGCCGATCACATCTGTGTCCACTGAAAAAGAGGGGTAAAGGCTTTGGTTGGATTGAATTTGAGTGAGCGCTTTAATTTGATCCCTATAGATAATCGCTTTTTCAAATTGTCGTTCTTCACTGGCTTGGAACATTTTATCACTGAGTTCTTTTTGGATATCAATGCTTTTGCCTTCAAGAAATGCAATGGCTTGCTGAACGGACTTTCCATAGTCTTCTTCCGATATGTATTGTACGCAAGGTGCTGAGCAGCGTTTAATATGATACTGGAGACAAGGTCTTTTTCGTGCATTAAAGAAAGAGTCCGTGCAATTACGAAGCTTAAAGACTTTATGCAACGTCTTAAGCGTATTGTTAACAGCTTCAGTAGAGGCAAAAGGGCCAAAATATTTACCTGCTTGAGTTTTAGCGCCTCTGTGTTTTTTGAGCTGTGGAAAGGGATGCTCTGTCAGTAAGAGATGCGCAAAAAATTTGCTATCTTTGAGCAGGATATTGTATTTTGGTAAGATATTTTTGATGAGGTTCGCTTCTAAAAGGAGGGCTTCTACTTCAGAATTTGTGTAAACGAATTCCATCGTATGTGTTTCAGACACCATACGCTGTAGGCGATTAGGCAATCTGTGTGCTTGGGTATAGGAAGTAACCCGTTTCTTAAGGCTCTTTGCTTTACCAATGTAGAGCACAGTGTTATGAGTATCTATCATACGGTACACACCTGGTTTATCAGGCAATGTCTCAACATAGTTTTTAATGACCTGAATGCCAGCGTTGATGATAGAGGAGAATTTTGACGTATCTTTCAAGGTTATTTCATTCGATTAAAAGATTAATTTTTATATAATATGTAGAAATTAACATTTCTGTCTAGAACTCATGAAATGTTTTCTGATAAGAATAAAATATAATATTTCAACAAGAGGCGGGCTTTGCATCATTCGGCATATTTATTAGACGTGTTCATTTTGTTACTCACAGCGGGTGTGGTGGTATCCGTATTTCGATGGTTTAGCGCGAGTCCAGTCCTTGGTTACTTGATGGGTGGCGTCTTGATTGGCCCAAAGGCTTTAGGTTTTGTGTCTGATTTTGATGGGACACGGGTCCTTGCACAATTTGGCGTTGTTTTTCTTTTATTCACCATTGGTCTTAAAATGCCCTTGCAACGCTTCCAGGTGCTTAAGCGTTATGTTTTTGGCTTGGGCTTTGCTCAAGTGGTGGTCACAGGGCTAATCATTGCAGCATTCTGTTTTTGGTTGGGTCTTTCTAAAGAGGCAACCATCCTCATTGCAAGCGGACTTTCTCTTTCATCGACGGCTGTTGTCTTGCAACTTCTCTCTGAACGTGGTGAATTGGCGATGCGGTCAGGGCGTGTTTCCTTTGCGATCTTACTCTTTCAAGATCTTATTGTGGTGGTTTTGCTTGTCCTCATCTCCTCATTTGGAGAGAAGCAATCACACATTTTAGAAATTTTAAGCTTATCCGCCGTCAAAGCTTTCTTGGTGCTTTTTTCAATTATTATGGTTGGACGTTTGTTGTTACGTCCTTTGTATGCGGCTGTTGTAAATCTTAAAAATCGTGAATTATTGCTTATTTTGACGTTGCTTGTTGTGCTGACCACAAGCCTTGCAACAGGTGCTGCTGGCCTTTCTATGGAGCTCGGTGCCTTTTTAGCGGGGCTTCTTTTATCAGAAACTGAGTATCGTCATCAAGTGGAAGCAGATATTCAACCATTCTATGGACTGTTATTGGGGCTCTTTTTCATGACAGTGGGTATGATGATTGATTTACACTTTACGGTTTTGCATAGTGTTGAGGTCTTAAGTGTTATAGCAGTCGTTTCCATTATAAAGATCGTCACTGTTTTTGTTCTCTGCTTGCTCTTTAAATTACACAAAGTGACGGCTATCAAATCAGCTCTTCTACTTGCTGGAGGTGGGGAATTTGTCTTCATTATCTTTATGCCCGGCATGCATCTTGGATTAATTAATCAAGAGACAGCGCAAATTATTTTCTCAGCTGTTGCAATATCTATGGCATTGACGCCGCTCCTTGCGATGCTTGGTAAGTTTATTGAAGAGCGTTGGACGATACGAGAAAATACGCTTTCTATGAAAAATGCGAGTGATGAAATTGGTGACTTGAAAAACCATATCATTATCGTTGGTTTTGGACGTGTTGGCCGCGTTATCGCTTCTATTTTACGTCAGAAGATGATTCCGTTTGTTGCAATCGATAGCAATATGGAAAAAGTATCTGATGGCCGAAATAATGGGTTTCCTGTGTTTTACGGAGATGCGCAGCGGGCTGCTGTGCTATCAACCCTCGGCGCAGAAAAAGCACTCTCCGTTGTGGTGAGTATTTCGAGTACAAAAATGACACTCAGAATTGCAACTATGGTCAGCAGACAGTTTCCAAAGCTTAAAGTTTCAGTGCGCATGGATGATGATGATTTTGAGTCAAAACTATCAGAACTTGGGGTGACAATTGTGACACCAGATAGTTTGGAGCCGAGTTTACAACTGGCTTCAGCTGTTTTGCGTTCCTTTGGAACGCCTCCTGAAGAAATTAGTCAGGCCGTTGATACCTTCAGACGCGATTTAAGCGATGAATCGAAGAAAGATATGGGCGAAACGGTGCAGTCATAACGGCACTGTTTAGGCACAGTACGGCGCAGTCATAAAGAATTAATATCTATTATCGCTTGGATCAGGTCTTCTTTTTGTTTTTTCCGCATACTTTTTATGGCATGTTCGCGTTTTAGCGCTTCTTCTTTGCTTGCAATTTTTTCACAATAGACGAGCTGGAGCGGGGCTTTTCCTTTTAAGTATTTCGCTGTTTTGGAACCTTGAGATCGATGTTCTTCAAAACGCCGCTTTGGATCAGTGGTGATACCTGTATAGAGTGAATGGTCAGCAGCACGTATCATATAAACATACCAACAGTGATCGGACGATGCAGGTTCCATAACGATTTAGTTCTGTCTTCAAAAGAGCGTTGTTTAAATCTTGTTTAAATTTACCCAATAAAAAACCCCTCGAGAAGAGGGGTTTTTTGAATAGAAGCATAAAAACGATTAACGCTTTGAGAATTGGAATCTCTTACGTGCTTTTGCACGGCCGTATTTCTTACGTTCAACTTCACGGCTATCGCGTGTAAGAAGACCTTCCTTCTTCAATGTTGTTCTGAAGGTTGGATCATACTGGCAAAGGGCATGGCTAATCGCATGGCGAAGAGCACCTGCTTGACCAGACAAACCACCACCACGTGTTGTGCAGAATACATCAAAGCGATTTTCTTGGTTTGCAAGCTTAAAAGGTTGCATGATGATCATTTGAAGAACAGGGCGTGCAAAGTAGTTTACCCATTCTCTGCCATTGACAACAATTTTACCGGCACCTGGCTTAATCCAAACGCGAGCGATGGCATTTTTCCTGCGACCTGTTGAATAAGCTCGGCCGAGATTGTCAATATTGGGCTTGCGAGCGGTTAAAGTTTCTAACTCAGACATTAAATACTGCTCCTCTTATTTTTTTCATTCATTGCTGCAACATCCAATTTTTCAGGATTTTGTGCAACATGAGGGTGATCAGTGCCACCATAAACTCTTAAATTAGACATTTGTTGTCTTCCAAGTGGACCTCTTGGGACCATGCGTTCAACAGCTTTTTGAATAACGCGCTCTGGAAAACGGCCTGTCAACACTTCAAATGGGCGTGTTTCTTTGATACCACCTGGGTGACCTGTGTGACGATAATAATACTTGTCAGTCATTTTACGTCCAGTGAGATGGACTTTCTCTGCATTAATCACAATGACGTTATCACCACAATCAACATGTGGCGTATAATGTGGCTTATGCTTGCCGCGAAGACGATTAGCGATAATGCTCGCAAGTCTTCCAAGCACGAGGCCTTCAGCATCAATGATTAACCACTTCTTTTGAACCTCACGTGGTTTAATCGAAGTAGTGCTTTGTTTGAGAGAAAATGTTTTCATTTTAATGGTCTTCTCTAAAAAGTTGTGTAATCTAACAGCTCTGATACAGTAGATTCTGGGTGTCAGTCAAGGCAAAATAATAAATAACTTTTTTAATGGATCTTTTAGGCCTTAGATGCTAGATGATTCCATCTGAAAAAAGTTGATTAGGTTTTACCGAATTTGCTTAAAAGAATCCACCTAAATTTTGAGATGAAAATGAATCGTTGTTTAAAAATATTGATATCATTTTGTTGTTATGTGAATTTTTCGGGTTTTTTGTGCGCGAGTGAGGAGAAAATCGTCAACATTTATGCTTGGCACGGCATGATAACGGACGAGATGATTAAGGAGTTTAAGGATGAAACAGGGATTGAGGTCTTTGTCGATTTTTTAGACAGTAATGAGGTGTTAGAAGCAAAGTTGTTGCTTGGCCGTTCTGGCTATGATGTGGTTTTTCCAAGCGCGTGGCCATATCTTGCGCGTCAGATTCCTGCTGGTATCTATCAAAAGCTCGATAAATCAAAACTGGGTAACTATAAAAAGATTGATGCAGAGGCATTTGAAAAATTACGCCCTGTGGATCCACACAATGAATATGTCATTGCATTAACATGGGGGGCAATTGGCTATGCCTATAATGCTGATTTTGTGGCTAAAAACGCGCCTGATGCACCGGTGGATAGTGTTGCTCTTTTCTTTGATCCGAATGAGATTAAAAAATTTTCAAAGTGCGGCGTGACCATGCTAGAAGAGGCAATCGATGTTTTCGTGCCGGCGTTCCTTTATTTAGGCATTGACCCCGATACAACAGCAAAGGCCGATCTTGATGTCGCTGTAAAGCTTTTACAGAGCGTTCGGCCTTATATTTCAAAGTTTGATGCGTCTCGTGCTCAAAATGAGATTATGGTTAACAATATGTGTCTTGTGCAACACTGGATCAGTAATTTGTTTATGTCCTTTAATGAAATTCCGCCAAATCAGCGTGCAAATGTTAAAATTGCTCTACCTAAAGAGGGCGCAGGGATGTGGATTGATACAGTTGCCATTCCAGCAGATGCACCACATGTGGACAATGCACATAAGTTTGTTAACTTTATGCTAGAGCCGCGTAATGTGGCGCGCATCTCCAATGCAACCTATTGTGGTAATTATGTGAAG
>JBQCDM010000066.1:0-2192 GCA_051961235.1 Nucleicultricaceae bacterium (SeqCode) | reverse complement strand
AGAAAATATAATAAATGCAGATGCAGGCCTTGTTCATCGATGGCTCGATAATAAACTAGCCACAAAGTTAACGCTTTTTCAAACCTATCTAAGCAATGTGATCGTCACTCGTTCTCTTGCTCTTGCCCAGTTTCAAAAGGTGAATGACGGCAATCAAAAAGCTGAAGGGTTTGAGTTTGAGCTTAAAGCGGCTGTATCAAAGCAATTAGATATTACAACGTCTTATACCTATATCAGTGCAAAAGAGAGCAGAAGACAAGCATCGCCTAACTATATTCCGCGTCATAAAATCACCTTGAATTTGGACTATCAAATCTCTCAAAATGCGCATGTTTTTTTAGGTTATACCCACACAAACGAAAGGCCCGATCTCGATTATGGTATCTTTCCGCCCACACCTGTCAAGCTTTCATCTATCAATAACCTACGACTTGGTGGAAGCTATAAGATTTCACGAGATCTTGAGTTCTATGGACGCATTGAAAATGCTCTCAACAAGCATTACGATGCCATCTACGGTTATGGTGAGAGAGATTTAAGTGTATACATTGGATTAAAGTCGCGATTTGGATGAAAAACATAACAAAACATATTCAGTCATATATTGCTGCAAGCACCTTATCCTTTTGTTTGCATGGCGTTCTCTTTGGGCTCACTCTTTATGGTTTTAATGCGCTCACTATTCCGCCTGTGCCCCACCCAATCAAAGATCCATCGATTGAGCTGCTGGTTGTGCCCTCTCAAAAAGATTCAGATCAAGCATCAACCAGAGCCATCCCTTCTCTTCTGTGTCTTAAGCAAAACAAAACACGTATAAAGCATAACACCAAAGCGCTAAATCCTGTTTCTGCTCGCACGCTCGCCAAAACTCCTTTGATAGAGAACAAAATGCGCGAAACACCGGCTACTGTAATGCCTTCCAGAGAAAACAAAGTATCTGAGACTATTATAGAAAAGCCCCGTTATGAGCTTGGATCCAAGTTTAATCCAGCACCACCTTACCCAAACGATGCCAGAGAAAGAGCAGAAGAAGGAACTGTCATCGTTCTAGTTCGTGTTGGTAAGGATGGGCTTGTCAAGAAATTAAAAATTCTGCAATCAAGCGGATATGCATCGCTAGATTCGTCTACCCTTTTGACGCTTCAAACGTGGATTTTCACGCCTGCTCAAATTGGCGACCAAAAAGTTGAATCAGAATTAAATGTGGATATACAATTTGCTTTAGATAGTACAGACTAGATTATTGTATCCAGCTCGAAGGAGAAATAATGCTCAAACATTTTATTCCGTTTTGCCTTGCTTTTATTTTGCTCTCAAAGCCTGCTATCTCTAGCGAAACGCAACCATGTCCTTTTACGCGCTCTGAATTCAATGCAATAAAATCCGTGCAATTTCTTGACCGCTATTTTGAGAAAAAAGGAGCAACCTTTAATGGCAAGGTTCTTTTCTGTGTTAATGACGGCATCACCTATCGCTATTTCCCCATTCATGGACTCATCTCAGCCCTTCGTTTTTATCAGTTTACCCAGTACAATCGCTTGTCACGCTTGAATTTTGAATTTGCTAATGCACACGCTTTTCTTTTTAATAATGCGAGTCACCTCATAACAAAGTTGATGCAACAAAGTGATGATTCAGAAATCATTGACACAAATGAGTATTGGTCTGGATTGATCCTGTATCATTTTTTATCGCCTGCTGCTTCAACGAATAAAGAAATAGATTCTGCTTTTCATTCAATTATGACACGGCTGTGGAACAATGCGCAGAATCGGAGTGAAATCGAAGCATTATTTATACCAACTCTTATTATTCAGCCTTTGCGTTATCCTATTGCAGGAGCAAAAGTATTGCCCGATCCCTTGCATGATGCACTAAGAACACAATTGGATGAGGATGATTTAAAGCCTAACCAAAGTCCATCAAAAATGATTGATTATTCTGATAGCTCTATCCTTGATCAGCTAGAGGCGCACCTAAAAACCCTGCGTCTTGCAAGCGACGATGATCTTGATGCATCAGAATAAGGAGTAGTACTGGTATTGACTACCCGCGCATGAGCGGTTTGTATTTAATACGCTTTGGTACAAGGGCATCTTCGCCGAGACGCCTCTTCTTATCAATCTCATAGTCAGCATAGTTGCCTTGGAAAAAGACGATCTGACTATCCCCTTCAAATGCTAGGATGTGCG
>JBQCDM010000065.1:0-9611 GCA_051961235.1 Nucleicultricaceae bacterium (SeqCode) | reverse complement strand
ATTGTTTGGATTGATGTGTTTTCTCCAACAAAGCAAGAAGAGCAGAGGATTGAATCTCTGTTGGGTATTAACATCCCAACAAGAGATGAGATGCATGAGATTGAATTTTCAAGCCGTCTTTATCATCGCAATGAAACGCTTTATGCGACAACAATCTTTGTAACCAAATCTGAAACCATTTCCCCTGAATCCCATGCCATTACTTTTATTCTAAATAGAAATTATCTGGTGTCTGTCCGTTATGTGGATGTGGCGCCGTTTAACAATTTTTTAAAGTGGCTACCAAGCTTAATGCCCAGTAGAGTTCAAGGAAATACGATTCTAGCTGGTATGCTTGAATTCCTGATCGATCAAATGGCGGATATGCTAGAGAACATTGGTCGTAAAATTGATGAAATCACAAAGGAAATTTTTCAAAATAATCATCCAAACAGTGAGAACGAACAAACAACACCTAATTTTAAAAATATTTTGTCCCTCATTGGTTTGATTGGTGATTTGCTTTCCAAATCACGGGAGAGCTTTTTGACCGTCTCCCGCATGCTTGGCTATCTGTTAAGCTCTGACTATTACAACCAACTACCGACTGATCAAAAGCGTGTTGAGATGATGCTGCGTGATATGGCATCACTTTCAGATCATGCAAGTTTTCTCTCAAACAAAGTAAATTTTTTGCTGGATGCAACGCTTGGTATGGTCAATATCGAGCAAAACCGTATTATTAAGATATTTTCGGTTGCAGCGGTCATGCTTCTTCCGCCTACGATGATTGCAAGCATTTATGGGATGAACTTTAAAAGCATGCCAGAGCTTGATTGGGCTTTTGGTTATCCCTTTGCGATTTTCATTATGATTATGTCTGGGTTCTTACCCTATAAATACTTCAAGAAAAAAGGTTGGCTCTAGAGGTTATATGCTTAGCTTAATATAACGATTCTCGCATTTATGCTCTATGCGTCGATGCCGCTGCTTCTATCCGAGCAGAGAGTCTGTATTTTCTAAGCCAGAGCACTAAATTGGTGAGTGTTAGCAAGATAAGAAATGGGTAGAGAATGGATAAGATGTCGCCCAGAAAGCTTGAGATGCTGCTGAATCCAAGAATTGAAAATGCATAAGCGGTCGTAACAGAAAGTGCAAGAGAGACCTTCCAAGGGAGTTTGTGCTTTAAAACATGCTCATTTAAGAATTCAGTAAAAACGGTTGTAAGGGCTATTGCTGTTGTTAGGCAAGACAGAATAATTGTGATCGAAACAAAGATACTTCCAGCAGATCCAAGTGTGTGGTACGCGATAATGCTTAAGTATTTCTCCGGAGCTTCGATCTTCAAGATTTCTGAAAATGTTGCGCCCAAAAACACAAGCCCTGCATAAACAATAGAGAGAATACCGCCTCCAAAGAGCATTGCATAGAGCGATGTTTTCAATGCGTATTGTCCAAGTTGGGCTTTTTGTGTCTTTTGCTGAATATGTCGAATCATGAAACTTGCAAAGAAAAAGGCAGCAAGTAGGTCCATTGTTTGGTAACCTTTAATAATACCTTTTTCGAATGCTGAGAGGGGTGTGACATCGGACGGTATCGTGTTGTTTGCATACATGATGCCGTAGCAAATAATAAAGACAACAGACAAAATTTTAAGAGGCGCTAGAATAGCCCCTAAAATTGTCACAACACGATTCTGATTCATACAGAGAGTGTAAAGACATAACGCCATAATAAGGTTAAAAAGTGGCGCTGAAAGTTGGTCTGTTATCACAACAAGACTGCCATATGAAACCGTCATACACCGAGGGACAACACCAAACGGCCCAAGTAGTAGGAGCATGATAAGTGCTAAGACAAAGCCTAACTTGTCACCCCAAATACTTAAGAACTTTTTATAGCTACCATTGTGCAGCAGCACGCCCAACAATCCTAAAAAGGGAACTGTGACACCTGTCAAAACAAATCCGAGCATGCCAGACCAAAATTGTTCGCCAACAATTTGCCCGACCATAAGGGGAAAAACTAAATTGCCAGATCCAAAGAACATGGCAAACATAGCAAACCCAGTTGATAGTATAAGAGCGATCAGTTTAAGTCGGTGATTCTGTATCATCATTATTTTAAAGTGTTTTTGTAAGTGTGAGCAAAAAAGTTCAACGTCATTATGCTTTATGTGGACATCAAGTTTATGAAAACCTGGCGTCATTTTTGACGTATGATTTTAAACATATACTGTAGGAGGAGAAATTTGCCCTGACAAGCAAAAATTATGTGCATCACTAAAAGACATACTTGGACGATTACATCATCCAAGTATGATTCAATAAAACGTATTTGCCCAGCA
This sequence comes from Nucleicultricaceae bacterium (SeqCode), assembly GCA_051961235.1. Lineage (GTDB taxonomy): Bacteria > Pseudomonadota > Alphaproteobacteria > Caedimonadales > Nucleicultricaceae > JBQCDM01. The sequence goes on along the minus strand of JBQCDM010000065.1, from coordinate 7,285 downwards.
AGCTTGGGTTTTACTTACTGGATAACACCGCTTTGACCATGTGTAAGTTGACCTAAAAGTGCTTTAACCTGCCTAATTTTTTTCTCTGCATTAGCAAGTGCTGTTTTTTCAGTGCCAATTTTTGCATTAAGATTCCCTATAATGGGAATAAAGGATTGAAATTGACGTGTTGCCGCATCTTTTTCTGCCCCTGTTCCTTTAGCAATTGTATTAGCAGCTTCTTTTGATTGAGCATTAATCTTATCTAAATATTTTTGACTCGCTTGAAGTGTTGACTCTAGTTTTGTTTGTGATGTCAATAGTGGTGTAACAAGATGATTTTCTAGATCACGTTCATTCATCAAAATAAGTTTCAAAGTTTCATCGATGACTTTTTTGTTTTTATTATAAGTGCTCATATTCACACTAGAATTGATGTCGATCGCTTGGGTTAGTCCTTTTTCAATGAGTGGTAGAAGGTCTGTTGTGACATCGATCTCTGTTTTTTCAGCGTTAGCGCCAAGTGCTTCTTTAAGCGCGGGTTCATACAGGCTGAGCGTTGCTATTTTTCTAAGTGGAAGCATCTTTAATTCGCCACCTTTTAATTGTTGCAAGAGACCTTCATCCGCTTGGATGCTCTCGAGGTTATTGATCAGTAGACCCAAATGTCTCACACCTGATTCGCCGTCTGTAAGCGTGCTATCTGTTGCAGTTTTGATTAATTCTCAGTAGGAGACACCACATTTTTTAGTTTTTTCAGAAACGAGTCGTATGTTTTCTTTTGTTTTTAAGAAATCCATCGCATTGATGTCTGCAGGGGCTGTACTTGATGCGGTTGGCGTAGAGGACGAAGCACGTTCAAATGATTCGCTTGTTGCAAAGAGAGAGGGGCAAAGCATACTGCCAGCCAGAAATGCTAGACAAGAAAAATGAATTCTATTCATGATACACCATACCTTATTTATAATCTTACTTTATATTTTATGATAAGGTGGTATGGTTAAATTAACATAAAAAAAGAAGCGCAGATTGCTCTGCGCTTGAAGTTTTCTAACAAAGAGAGGTTAGATATCGGTACTTAATCTAGGGATGATTCGGGCAATTTCAAGAGGAAATGCGCTAATTTAAATTTATGCGCATAGAAAGGCTAAGGGCGATGTCCAAAGAGGGGCGATTTCAAGAAGTGATAGGCTCGGTAACAGAGGAAAACGTGTTACAACAAGAGAAATGCTCCTCCGCAATAGATCAAAATTTATCCAAAAATACACGTATCGCAACGCTGATCGGCTTGTTTGCCATTGTTCTTTGGTCATTTGGTGCAAGCTGTGCTGTTATCATTACACGCATTCCAATTTTGGAGGCGCTCAGTTTCACATTTTTTTTGGCCTTTTTGCCATCTTTGGCGCGCATCATCGTAGAGCGCGCATGGCATCAACTCAAACACCCGTTGCGCATTTGGATATTCGGTGTTGTAAGCTTAGGATTGCAGCAATTGCTTTATTTAGAGGCATTTCGATATGGCCATCCTGCACAAGTGGATATCATCATCTATTGTTGGCCCCTGATTTTTATGGCTCTTTCTAAATTTCTTTTAAAGGAGCGTATTGGAATACAACAAATATGCGCTATTGCCCTTGGGATTTGCAGCATTATTCTCCTCAAAAGTAACGCAGATGGCTTTTTTTCCTCTATTTCTGCCCTTGGTTATCTCTATGCAGCCTTGAGCGCTATTTTGTGGGCGGTGTATTGTATATATATGCGAACTGTGGATGCAGATGTGGATTACGCCATCGGCTTTTATTACGGAATTGGCTCTATCGTTATGGTTATCGGGCATCTTTGTTGTGAGACCTTTGTGATGCCAACAAAGACAGAAACTGCTGTTTTATGTTTTATTGGACTTGTGATGACGGGGATGGGGTATAGCTTTTGGACTTATGGATTGAGGCGCGGTCATGCAATGCTACTTGCGCTCTTATCCTACCTTAACCCGTTTTTATCAGTTTTCTTTCTATGGCAATTGGGATTGACCGCTATGAATCAACAGATTCTTTTCGCATCATTGCTTCTTGGGTTAGCAGGGTGGGTCGGTGGACTTAAATCCTCTTTTCGAAAAAAGAAGCTTTAAAAGTAGACGGCACGTGTTGATGTAGCGTTTGACAGATCTTCTTCAGGAAGTGGTGTCTCAGCCTCCTTTTGATGGAGGAGTAGTAATGCTTTTTCAACATGCTCGCGAATCATCGACGCTGAAGGGGATGGGTGATAACCATACCACACAGGATATATCAGCTGAACATATGTATTACTGAGTAGTTGATGAGCCAAAAGATGTGCGTCACTATGCTCAGCATCATGTGTTGGCAGTTGTTTAATATAGTGGCTCAGGGCTTTATATGCAGGACGGTCCATATCCCAAATGAATTGTGAAAGGGAAGGAAAGCGAAGAATTTGTGATGCGCAATGACGCACTAAATCAATGTTTCTTGGTAAAAGGCAATCTTTGACATGTTTTTCAAGATAGGATTGCAAGTCCAGGGAAAGGTCGGATTGATCTTGATCGAATTGCGCGAAGAGGTCCTTAATGGTTGCAAGATAAAGCACCTCTTTGGTGCGAAAATGCTTATAGAGGGTAGCTTTTGATACATGGGCTGCTGCTGCTATTTCATCCATCGTAATATCTTCGTAATCTTTCTTAATGAAAAGCAGTTCGGCTGCTTGCCTAATAGACGCATTTTTGGTGCGTTTAATAGTTAAAACGCGATGGTGGTGCTTATTTTCAGAAGTTGGATTATTAAGTTCTGGCCTGTCTTCGGGCGTACGATGAGAAGAGTTTGACATAATCATAATTCCTTGCAGTTAACACGTGTAAACTGTACAGTTTAATATGTTGGTAATCAAGAAGATCATGAAATTATTCAATATTGTCTTTACACGTTATTATCGCTGCTTTTCTTCAAAAAAATGTATCTTGAGGGCCGGAATTCTATAGAAATAAACCAGGATATGCATTAGAAATCCAATCACAATCGTTGCAATAACTACCCAAAGGATTTCTGTGGGGTTGATGAGTTCTGTTTGATTCTGCAAGTAGAGTGAGAGGAAAAAACCGGTTATAAGAGGAATTTCAGCGTAAGTCGTCTCATTACCTAAAGCTCTATACCCTACTAATGCATTACGAATCGTACTGCCGCCAACACCCGTCATTACGGCAAAAAGAGGCCCCCATACCCACAATGGATTGGCTTGGCTCATGACACCAACCAAAACGCCGATAACGGTAAACGCAGATGTTCCAAGGGCATCAAATATATCCACGATAATTTTGATGATACGGTCGGTTGGGATTATTTTGCGGAGTTTTTCAAAATGACATTTATGTCTTAAAAAATCGTAGAGATTGATTAGGATAACAGCGATGATGAAAACGATCCCAACCGTAAAGATATAACGGGGGGTGACAAGTACACCAACCGGAGATCGGTTGACAATAACATCACGAATAAGACCACCCCCAAAGGAAGGAACAACGGATAGCCCAAACGCTGAAAGCAGATTAAGATTTTCACGTTCGGCAATAATGACGCCTGAGAGAACGAAGGCAATGATTGCCAAGACCTCTACCCAGAAAAACCAGGGGCGGTCAATGGTTTGCATAAGCAGTACGGGCAGTATGTACTCTCGCATAATACGACTGTGTTCACCATTTGAGCGCATTTTCTTAATGGTATTGTTGATTGTTTCTACCATTTCAGGGGTTGTTGATTGTTTGCTCATGATAAAGTGTATGGGTGTGTGGATGCCAAGCACGCGTTCTTCAACCTTATGGCGTTCTCCAGATCGCCATACCATCGTTGCTCCAGCAAGCCTATCTGTAAAGAATCCATCAATTTTACCGCTCACCAGGTTAGAAAGATTGTCCGCATCATATTTAACTTCTATAATATTTTCTGCATTTTTAGGGTCATGAATAAAGTCATTAATACGGGAATCGGCATAAATAAAACCGTCCATAATGCCGACTTTAAATTTTTTATCTTTTATGATTTTGAGTAGGTCTGGGATCGATTGAAAATCAAGATTGGTGCCTTGCCTTACATAGAATACATTTTCTTCCCAGCGATATGGGGCTGTAAAATAGCCCCATTTTTCACGCTCGGGTGTGTCTGTTGCAAAAGGAGCAATCTGGCGCTTGCCTGATTTAATATCTGCTAAAAAGGATTTCCACGGGACAAGATCAAAACTTGCACTGTACCCAGCATTCTTTAGGACTTCCTCAATCATACGAATATCAAGTCCTGTAAGACGTTCTTGTCCATGATTGTTTTCCATGTACATATAGGGCTCAAAGGGAAACCATCCAGAAACCATGGAATGCTCTGAAGATATTGCATTACTCGTAGATGCCGACGATGGATGTGCCATTTGCACGGCAATAAAAAAGATGAAGAGGAGACGAAAAAGCATAGCTCGACTCTATATATAATTATTATTTTTTTTAAGATGTATCAGATAAAAGTTAAAAGTTTATTGTTTCTATATAAATTCTTGGAGAAGGGGTGTTTTATGAGAAGTCTTCTGCGTTTATGTGAAAATTCTTGAATCAACGAGATTTAGCTGATACATAAATGAGCATCAAATGATGAAAAGCTTCCAAAAGAGGCTAGCATTTTCTGCAATCTCTGCTTAAAATGCGCCAAGTTTAATTCTAATGTAAGATATGATCTATGAAAACAGCTGTACTCATTCTCCATATGATTTTTGCTCTTGCTCTTGTCGGGGTTGTCCTGATTCAGCGGAGTGAAGGTGGTGGCCTCGGTCTTGGAAGTGGAAATTTGGGTGGATTGATGACAACACGTGGCACATCCAACCTATTAACACGGATAACGGCAATATTGGCTGCGATCTTTTTTATTAATACTATTGTGCTTGCTCTTTTATTCAAAGGAGAATCAAAGCCAAAATCAATTTTGGATGCGCCCGCAGCTTCGTCAGCGCCGATGGCGCCTGTCACACCTGTTGCGCCTGTCTCTACAGAATCATCAGCAAAAGGTGATGTGCCTGTAGCAACTGCAGATGTCAAGAAAGACGACGCCGCTGCATCAGATAACTCAGCTGGCACATCTGATTCATCCAAAAAATAAAGTAAGGTCAACGTTAAGGAATGACGAAATACATATTTGTGACTGGTGGCGTGGTATCATCCCTTGGGACGGGCCTCGCTTCCGCATCACTTGCGGCATTATTGCAAGCACGTGGATATAAGGTAAGAATTCGTAAATTTGATCCTTACCTTAATGTTGATCCTGGAACAATGAGTCCATTCCAGCATGGTGAAGTTTTTGTAACGGATGACGGTGCTGAGACGGATTTGGACCTTGGTCATTATGAACGCTTTACAGGTGTTTCGGCACGTCGCAGCGATTCCATTACAACGGGCCGTATTTATTCTGCTGTGATCGCAAAAGAACGCAGAGGCGATTATCTAGGCGCCACTGTCCAAGTTATTCCCCATATCACAGATACGATTAAAGACTATCTGAAAGGAAATCTCGATGCTGATTTAGATTTCTTGATTTGTGAAGTTGGTGGAACGGTGGGCGATATTGAAGGATTGCCGTTTTTAGAGGCATTTCGTCAATTTGCTAATGACATGGGGCGTCGTAATGTTCTCTTCATTCATTTGACACTTGTCCCTTATATCTCAAGCGCTGCAGAACTGAAAACAAAACCATCGCAACACTCGGTAAAAGAATTACTCAACGTTGGTATTCAGCCTGATATTCTCTTGTGCCGAGCGGACAGACCTATTCCATCATCGGCCAAGCAAAAGCTTGCACTTTTTTGTAATATCAAGCCTGAGTGCGTTATAGAAGCACTTGATGTTGAAACAATTTATGAAGTACCCCTCAGTTATTCAGCGGCTGGTCTTGATGTCCAAGTTTTGAATTATTTTGAGATGGATTCGGCCGAGGCTGCTGATTTGTCTGGATGGCGCGATATCGTCACGAACATTCGTTATCCTAAAGATACAGTGCGTATAGCGCTTGTTGGTAAATACGTTGGTCTTAAGGATGCATACAAATCACTGAGTGAAGCGCTCGTTCATGCAGGCATTTATCATAATCACAGCATTCGCATTGATTGGATCGATGCGGAATCGCTCGAAGTGAGTGATACGAACGACAGACATGTGGCGGTTGATGAAGCTATTTTGCACGAGCATCTTAAAAAAGCCTCTGCTATTCTTGTTCCAGGCGGTTATGGTGAGCGTGGTACGATGGGAAAAATGGCAGCTATTCGTTATGCGCGCGAGCATAATATCCCGTTTTTAGGTATCTGCCTTGGCATGCAGCTTGCTGTTATTGAAATTGCACGAAACCTTGCCAATATCGAGCAAGCAAACTCAACTGAATTTGCAGAGACGCCTGATCCAGTCGTGGGTCTCTTGGAAGAATGGGTTAAAAATGGTCATGTTGAGCGTCGCTCTTCTGATGAGGATAAGGGTGGGACGATGCGTCTTGGGCAATATCCAGCTCATCTACAAAAAGGAAGCTTGGTTCATGCGATTTATGAACAGTCGACAATTTTTGAGCGCCATCGCCATCGTTATGAAGTTAATATGAACTATCGCCCTCAACTAGAGGCTGTAGGATTGATGTTTACAGGTAAATCGCCGGATGGAGACTTGCCTGAAATGGTTGAACTTAAAGATCATCCATGGTTTGTTGCCATGCAATTCCATCCAGAATTTTTATCACGCCCGTTCCAACCGCATCCCGTTTTTAAGGCCTTCATTAAGGCCGCGATGGATTACGCGTCTCTGCCAATAAACGCCTAAGGAGTATTAAAATGCAAAACCGCATTGTTACGATTGGATCTTCCCCAACAAAGCCTATTCAAATGGCTAATCATTTGCCCCTTACAATCATAGCAGGGCCGTGCATGTTGGAAAGCAGAGAGCACGCCATGGAGATGGCATGTGCACTGAAGGATCTGTCTTTAAAAGTAGGGATGCCTCTTATATTTAAGACATCTTTCGATAAAGCGAACAGAACGAGCAACAAAAGCCTACGTGGCATTGGGCTTCTAAAAGCGCTTGAGATTTTTGCTGAAATTCGTGAAAAGACTGAGTTACCTGTTGTTACGGACGTTCATACAGCTGAGCAATGTGCGATTGTAGCTGAAGTCGTTGATCTTTTACAAATCCCAGCCTTTTTATGCCGCCAAACGGATCTTTTAATGGCGGCTGCTGCAACAGGAAAGCCTGTGCATGTGAAAAAGGGGCAATTCTTAGCGCCTTGGGATA
>JBQCDM010000064.1:0-5121 GCA_051961235.1 Nucleicultricaceae bacterium (SeqCode) | reverse complement strand
CGTGATCGATCCCCAAGCTCTAAAACGCTTAATCTCTTCAAGCGTCATTTCCTCATAGCCCAAAAGGTAGGCAAGAGCATAAAGCGCCATGGAGCCATGTCCTGCAGAAAGCACAAAACGATCTCGATCATGCCAAAGAGGATTTTTAGGATCAAATTTCATGAATTTGCTAAAAAGCACCGTCATCACATCCGCCATACCCATCGGCATGCCGGGATGCCCGGACTGCGCCTTTTCTACAGCATCCATCGCAAGCACACGCAAAACAGTTGCAGCGTCCTTTAAAGAAGCGGCAGGTGAGGGATGGGATTTCACAATATCAAGCATGGCATCACCTTGTTTTAATGTCCCCCATTCATTAGCATGATACATCGAAAATGAAAATCAGAATTCATCACTTCCACTGCAACACTTAAGTTAAATCAAGGAACGCTGCTTTGGATACATTAACTTGCCTTGAAATCAAAGCATTTTCTAGATATGCTAAGCACTATCTAAAATCTGCTAGAAAGCCGCCCCATGGGGTATAAAGACATTTTAAGCTTTTTCTGGAAGCATATTAAGCCATATAAATGGTATTATGCTGTTATGCTGATCGCACCGGTTGGTGGCAGCTTTTATCCTTTTGCTTACAATTACTCCGTTAAACTTTTCATCGATACCATGGTGGGCGATGCCACCGTTGGCTTTGGGGGATTGATGAAACCCATTGCCCTTTTTCTCTTTACGCAGTTTATGTTAGATGCTGTTTGGCGGGTGAGCAATATTGCTGAATGGCTCTCAGAGCCCTATGTTAGGCGCTCTATTCTTTTAAATACGTATGATTATGTGCAACACCACTCATACCGATATTTTCAAGATAATTTTACCGGCGCCATCAGTAGTAAACTCAAAAGTATTCTTGATGGCTATGATAAATTCTGGGCGGAGATGCACCATGGGCTCCTGCAGCGCCTTATTAAATGTATCGTTAATTTAACCGTACTTGCCGTTGTTAATGTTTATCTTGGCCTTTTTATTTTACTATGGAGTGCCATCTATTTACCTGTCCTCTACGCACTTTCGGTGAAGCTTAACACGCTCTCCTTTGAAGAAACGGAAAGCCGGCATAGTTTAATCGGCGACATAGCAGACAAAATCACCAACATCATCTCCATTTTCTCTTTTGCAGCGCGTCCTCGTGAATTGAAAACGTTAGATCAAAAAATATCAAATGATTTCATTCCCCGTCAGGTGAAAACCTATAAGTACGACTTTAAAATCCAAATGGTTGGTGGTTTTCTCTATTGGCTGCTCTTTGGATTTATCCTCTTTTATATGATCCACTTAAAAACAAAAGGGCTTGTTAGTATTGGCGATTTTGCCTTTGTCTTAGGTATTGCACTTATTGTTGCAGAAGATGTATGGCATGCAACTATTTCGCTACAAGATTTTTCCCGTTCTATGGGGGACTTGAAAAGCGCACTCACCGTGATTCAAACACCGCATGAACATGAAGAAAATCCTAATGCAACTGAACTTCAAATCAACCATCCAACTATTGAGTTTAGGGATGTCAGTTTTGCCTATCAATCCCATCACGCTGTCTTTACGCATCTGAACCTTTCCATTCAGGCAGGCGAAAAAATAGGCATTGTGGGGCATTCTGGATCAGGGAAATCTTCCTTAATCAATCTGTTACTTGGATATTTCAAACCCCAAGACGGGCAGATTTTGGTTGATCAGCAAAATATAGAAGATGTAACTAGAGACTCGTTACGCAAGAATATCGCAATCATTCCCCAAGATACGCTTTTGTTTCATCGAACCCTTATGGAAAATATCCGCTTTGGGCGCTATGGCGCAAGCGATGCAGAGGTTATTGCTGCATCTAAAAAAGCCCATGTGCATGAATTTATAGAAAGTATACCCGAGCAGTATCAAGCATTTGTTGGAGAGCGGGGCATCAAGCTTTCTGGCGGGCAACGTCAACGCATTGCCATTGCGCGCGCCATTCTTAAAGACGCGCCCATTTTGATTTTAGATGAAGCAACCTCAGCACTTGATAGTGAAACAGAAAAACTCATTCAAGAAAGTTTAAACCTCCTCATCAATGATAAGCAAAAGACCGTCATTGCCATTGCCCATCGCCTCTCAACGTTAAAGCATATGGATCGCATTATTGTTCTAGATGCGGGAAGAATTGTAGAGGAGGGTAAGCACACAACACTTCTTCATAAAACGAATAGTGTTTATAAGAAGTTATGGGAACTTCAAGCCATATAAAAAACTTTTAAGACTTCTTTAAAGGGTTCTTGGCATACTAGCAAAAATGATCTTGCTTTGAAGGAGTTATCATCATGTCTCAAACACTTGTTTTGTCTACCTTGGTTTTCACACTTGGTTTAACGTTTTCTTTGAGCACGCTAAGTTTCGCTGATTGTGGTAGCTGCAAAAGGCAGTGCGGCGTTGAAACACGCCGTGGTGTGGGGGGATGTGGTCGCTAACCCCTTTAAAACTTGCACTTTTTAAAGATAAAAGTTTAAAGGTGCAAGCCAGGTTTTTAGTTTATTGTTGACACACCTTATAGATATGATATCTCTCAGTTTATGAATAGACAATTTGCGATCTCTGCTGTTTTCTTTTTTTCCCCTCGACCTACGCAGTCGTAAGGCTATGCAGCTTATTGGTTAGTCTTGCGACATCATAAATACACCTCCATAAAACTTTGAAGCGTAGGACACACTCACATGACATCAGCTCTTTCTTTATCGAAGCTTAAACGAAACCATTACATCGGTTGGTTTGTTTTATCCATCTTCTTCTTTTATCAATATATTTTGAGAATCTCACCCGGCATTATGGTGGTGGAACTAAGGCAAGTATTTAAGCTTACCGCCCAAGAATTTTCATCCCTTGGTGCACTTTATCTATATGCTTATGCCCTTCTTCAAATCCCTCTTGGTTTTCTAGTGGATCGCCTCGGTGTCAAGCGCGTGATTAGTGGTGCCATTATCATTTGCGCCTTTGGAACAATCGTATTTGCTTATGCCCAAAATCTTTGGATGTTGCAGGTGGGACGTATTCTCATCGGTGCAGGATCGGCGCCTGCATTCATTTGTGCCATTAAGTGGGTGACTGATCATTGTCCACTCAAATTGCGAGGACTCTTGATGGGGGCAACCCTTTCCATTGGAACCATCGGCGCCTACTTATCTGGCAAATTCTACGTTGAGCTGCTCGATCATGTTACCTGGCAATCGAGCCTTTATATTTCTGCCTTAGCGGGTTTTGGCATTCTCTTGCTGGTTGCACTCTTTATCAAAGCAAAAGACAAGCTTGAACAAGGTCAAGAAAATGCCTTTAACCACCTTAAACTTGGCTTAAAGCATATTTTAAAGAAGAGGGAGGTTATACTCTACTCAGTGATTGCAATTAGCGTTTATACGCCTCTTTGCGTGCTCGCTGACTTATGGGGAACCGCCTTTATGATGCAAAAATTCTCACTCCCCCGCGACACAGCCGCTCAAATTAGTCTTAGCATGTATGCAGGTCTTACCGTTGGCAGCCTGATCCTTCCTTGGATGAGCACTCATTTTCATAAACTTAAAGAAGTGATTTTCGTGTGTGCGATCTTGTTGATCATCTGTCTTTTGATTCTGCTTTTTGCCTCATCGCTGAGTCAGCTAGAGTTGATTCTTGTTCTCACCAGCATTGGCTTCTTGTGCGGTGCTGAAATGATTTGCTTTTCAGGCGCCGTCGTTAACATCAGATTTCAGCATACGGGGCTTGCTCTTGGTGTTGTGAATACCATGAATATGCTCGGTGGAGCCTTGATCCAACAGCTCATTGGTGGATATTTAGACTGGCGCTGGCAAGGCATGCTTGATGCAGACGGTGTGCGTGTTTATCAAACAAGTGAGCTCACAACGGCCTTTGCTTCACTACCTATTATGATATTTATATGCTCCATACTTATTTTATGGATCCCTAAAAATAAAACCAAAAATATTTAAAATAATTATTGCTCATAGTAATTTTTTAATACTTTGAGTCTACTATAAAAATATGGATTTTATTTATAAATATTAGGAGTGTGTCATGATTAAATTTAATACAATACGTACTCTATGTGTGGCCGTGGCGGGCGCATTCATTCTCACAACCGGTTATGCAACAATTGCAAAAGCAGAGATTGTTGTAAAAAGAACAGTAATTGATCGCAACATTGACCGAGGCCTTATTGCATCTCCAATAGCTCCACGAGTGGTTAAAGAAAAAGTTGTTGTGCACAAAAGACCTGTTGTTCTTGAAAGAAAAATCCTGCGTCCTCGTGTAGAGATTGATAAAAAAGTTGTTGTACGCCCACGTGTAGAAGTTGATAAAACAGTGGTTGTAAAATGATAAAATTCTGAAAACTATTCTAGAAAAGGGAGCTTTTAGCTCCCTTTTTTTATGATGCTTAAGAGAAGAGGGGGAAAAAACCGAATTCATGACATCAGTTTTTCAGCACTCTTTATTCTCTCAACACCGAATCCCCGTCCCATATCTCTTTTTTAAATGCTATACGCCGTATATTTCATCAAATATACTTACTCCCGCAATCTTAATACTTTTAGGAGCAGGGAATGTTAAACAAAAAAGTACTATCCATAGCTTTCACGTTATTTCTATCAGCGCTTACTTCGACTGCAAATGCTGGTTTTAATGATGAGAGAGAGGAAACGCGCCCTAAGACGCGGGCAGTATCCACAAAATTATGGGATGGAGTAACGTTTACGGGAAGAGCAGTACGGTTTTTTACAGGTGAAGCCTTGAAAGTTCCAGGTTACGTCGTTGATGAAGCTTGCTCCATTGCAGAACGAACAATACCTGCGCTCTCACTGGTTTTGGGAACAAGCGCTTATGTGTTAGGAAAAATTGATCTAGAGGCTTTCAAGACACCAGAGTCGAAAGAGTTTCTAGCAAAACTTTTTCTACGTGGAACAACTAATTTTGCCGCACAAAATTTAGGCTTTCAGGAGGATTTTGCAGAACAATATCTTCGTATACCAAGAAGTGATAATCCGATCCAAAAATTAGCAGAATTTGGTTCAGAAAAATTGCACCTCATTGCAATGACGCACTATTGGCATAAAAGCG
>JBQCDM010000063.1:0-6783 GCA_051961235.1 Nucleicultricaceae bacterium (SeqCode) | reverse complement strand
ATGTATCTTTTGCCAAAGGAACGCTTGCAGCGCTTCATAAGACACCATCATCTTTAAAGAAAGTTGCACTTTCCTCTATGGTGGGTAATCGCGGTGAACATGTGTTTGATGTAAAAGCGGCTCAGCAAAAAGGCATTGAGATCATCATCGCTGATTAATAATAATAAATTATAATAACTAAACTTAAACCCTCCCTTTGTGGAGGGTTTTTTATATTTTTCTTCTGCAACACGGTTTAATCCTTGCGTAAAATAAGTACTAACATGTTGTTCATCATCAATGTTAGATTTTACAAGCTTAGATGTCAGGCCCCCATTTAGAAAGAGCAGCGCACTCCTCTTGAAATTAAGAAGTTTCTCTCCATATTAAAAAGGTGGCCTATAAGGGGAGAGAAAATGCGTCGATCTTTTACATACTCATCACTGATTTTATTGAATATTTTAGCACTTTCTCAAAATGCTGAAGCAAGCAAACCTTTACTTGACGATGATCAACCAGCTCATCAAAACCATGCGCATAAAGGAAGTTCTTATGCTGCGTGTTCACAGTCGTCGGGCAATGATGAATCTTTTCTCTTCTTTTCAAGCCAATACTTTGATTCACGAGGATGGTTTTCTGATAGCACAGTGGCGTGGCTTGAGACACTCTCACACGATGATAAGGTGTCCAAGCTTTCATCATTTGAGCCATCTGATCTTCTTTTGATGCCGATTGCACCTGTAACATCTTATGTGAGTGCTATTGTAAGTGATGGACTTGAGTCTATCGCTGACTATTTACATCCCTTTCAAAGAGGGAAGAACACACGCTCACATGCTAAGCGAGGCACAGACGAAATTTCAAAACAGTTATCTGATGATGAGACAATCAAGAGTGCGCCATCAAAAATCAAGCGTCAACGTGTTCAAAAGCTGGAAAGTGTGAGTAAAGCGTTAAGAGAGCATGTGGAAGAGGTGCTACCAGATCTTCCGCCGTTCAGAGTCTCAAGTCTAAGCAGTCTTAATACGTTGCTTCGAGTATCCAAAAATATGTCGATCCCAAAAGTTGATATGCGTGCACCGCGGTTACAACAGCTAGAAAAGCCTCGTTCATTTTTGGACCATCTAACACCAGCACAGTGGGGAGATGAGTTTGTAGAATCCCTCATGCCTGCATTATCGGGTGGGCGCTTTAATCAGTTAAATTTAAGCGGTAATGCGCTTTCAAGTTCTATCGTATTGAAAGCACATTGGGATGGCCTTGCAACGCTTGATCTGAGTGGTAACCATATCACGCAGTTTGGCACACTGCTTCATTCAAAAATTGGTCATCTGGATGTGAGTTCAAACCCTATTTATGGGCTTTTTGACGATCAAATCCCAGTTTTGCCTAATGGTGCGTTGAAAGCTTTAAGTGCAGAAAATACAAAAATGACAAACTTGGGGATTGGCAAGCTTTTATCGGCCATACATTTGTTCCCAAATTTAAGAGTCCTGAAGATAGGCACGTCAGAAGAATCTCGTTTTGATGGTCGCGTGATTAATCGATTCCTTGATGTATCACATCCGTCGTTGGAAGTTTTTGGGCTTTCTGGATGGAGCCTTGATGAAACTGCACTTGCGCATGTTCTGAAATTGCCAAAGATTCAACTTATCGATCTATCGAATGTATCCTTTGCCAAAGGAATGCTTGCAGCGCTTCATAAGACATCTTCATCTTTAAAGAAAGTTGCACTTTCCTATGCGATGGCTGCTTGTGATGAACATGTGGCTGATATAAAAGCTGCTCAGGAAAAAGGTATTGAGGTTATCATCGTTAATTAATTATAATAAACTATAATAACTAAACTTAAACCCTCTTTTGTGGAGGGTTTTTTTATACACACAATAAACCTTCACCAGTGGCGGAAGGCTGGAAAAATCAACACAGCTTGAAGTTAAAGACCACCATCTGAGAGATGGCGATTTCTGACTTCTGCATATGTTCGCAATGTTTATGTCGGGTTCTTGTATGAAGAACGCTGATTTCAGTCACACATAAAACACAATGGTTGTGTGTCACTCTGAATCTGGCGGATTTAATTTATTTCACTCTTAAAATATTTTTTAAAATGGTTAAATTTACATAGCTGTTCCTCAAAGTTTTTTTTGCTTCAAGCTCATCGTGTTCCCATCTAGATTTTGTAAGGAATTTTTCTTTAAGGATTTTTTCTGAAAGATTCAGTCTGGAACGAATACCACCAAGAGAGAGACCATGACCAAGGTGGTGTTCCATGCTTGCATTAAAATAATAACATTGAATATCTATTATTTTTGTCAATTTATCATAATGCTTGATCAATGAAGTTATATAATTGCTTAATAAATTTAATTGTTCTTTCTCTGATATATTTTGAAATGTTAATCGAACGCTCTTGACTTTGGATTTAAGAGAACTTTCAACTATTTCTGTGAGTTTTTCTTTACTGACTGGATGATACATCTCATCATCGTAAAACTCTTGATCGGTTTTAAATCCTTCATCGTGTATTTCTATGTCAGAGATTATTTTTATATCATCGTGGTCTAACCCCGCCGTAAAATGAGCATCAATACGTTGTTCATCCCCATTTATGCCAGACTTTACAAGAACAGCGGCAGAGGGTCCTCAATCTCGTTTTCATCGTCATCCAAACTGACGCTTGCCTTTAAGGAGGGAGCTGCAACTAGCAGAATGCACATAACTCTAACGAAAGTTTTAATAAGACTTTTATACATGAGCATATCCTTTCCTTGATTATTTAGATTTATGTTACAATATTCGTAAGCAACCATTGTCAATTTGTCAGGATATTTTGAAAGCATCATGGAAAGATTTTAAATCGCGAGGATACGAGGCCAAAACAACGTTCTCTTTTTTTCAGCATTGAAAGATTAAGTGTACTCCATAAGGGCATAACACTTAAAATATCTGCAGCGCTCAGTTTTGATGCGATGCATCGTGCAGATTTATTAGAAGCTAAAAATAAAGGTGTTGTGATTGAAATTGCTTAAAGATTTCTAAAGTAGAAGTTCTGAAGGTCGTCTATGATTGGGCGAGCAACTGTTTTTGATTGCCTTCAAGAGATTGGTTCGAAAATCCGCAAGTCAAATCTTGAAAGAGTCTATGCCAATTCAATTCTGCTTTGAGATGCATAAAAACGGATCCAATACCAACAGCCGCACGGTCCATAAAAACAAATTCCTTAGGAGGGCGCACTCCCCCTAATTTTCGCAATTCTTCGTGAATGAAATAGGCGCGTTCTCGACCTGCGTGACCTCTATGGTCTTTTTGGATCGGGCGAATGCGATCTTCAATCAGAGGTTCATATAAAAGCTCGGCCCAAAGATTAAGGACATCGATCAGATCTTTTGAGAGATTCTTAAATCCCCATAATTCATAAGCACCTTCCGCTTTTTTAATGTCTTTATCTCGAATAGCTTCATAGAGCATTAAAACACCTTCCACGAAATGTGGAGAGAAGACGCGTACACATCCAAAATCAAGGAGATTAATAGAGAAATCATCCCGGAACGAATAGTTACCCAAATGGGGGTCGCCATGAATAATCCCAAAATGGTAAAAGGGATAATACCAAGCATGAAACATACGAGATGCTAGAAGGTTACGGTTGCTCAAAGTTTCATCCGTAAAGTCTTTAATAGGGCGGCCCTCCATCCACGAAAGCGTTAATAGTCTTTTGGTGGAATAAGCGTTAAAAACAGTGGGGACGTGAATATGTGGTGTAGTCTTAAAGATCGTTCTAAATAAGCTAATATTGTGTGCTTCGTGATGATAGTCGAGTTCTTCAAAAAGTCGCTCCTTGATTTCTTCAAAAGCATTTTCAGTCTCAAGTGCACCAATCGATGCTTCATAAAGTTTTAAGACGAGTTTTAATTGGGCAAGATCAGCATCAATCTTTGAGATCATATCCGGATATTGTAATTTGCAAGCAACAGTATCTCCTTCAAGAGTGATGGCTTTATGAACTTGGCCGAGAGAGGCTGCGGCACTGGCTTCTTTTGAAAATGATTGAAAGCGTGATTCCCAGTTTACTCCTAATTCAGAGGCCATGCGACGCCTGACAAAGGCCCAGCCCATAGAAGGAGCATTTGACTGAAGCTCGCTAAATGATTGCATATATTCATCAGGCACAGCATCTGGAATCGTTGCAAGCATTTGTGCAACCTTCATCACTGGCCCTTTAAGATTACCAAGGGCTGCCGTAAGCTTTGTTGCCATCGCAGGGTGATCAATGGGGATACCAAAGAATTTCCCGCCGACGAACTGAGCGGCAGCTGTGCTTAAATTTGTGGAAACATGCACATAGCGTTTGATGCGACCAGAAAGGGAATTAGGATTATCCATTGTCTATTCAAGTTTCAAAATGCGTAAGACGCGTGTGGACCCTGATTCAAAAACGGTATGTTGTTCTTCTTTATCAAAATGATGCCCGGCTGTAATGACAACTTCATCATTAGATTTACCAAAGCCTTCTGAAATCATGGTTTCATTAATTTGTTTAATGACTTCTGATATAGAATTCATCTCTTGTTTTAAAACGGGGTGGGTTCCCCAGGCAAGCGTGAGTTGCTGTGCAATGGATCGATGCGGGGTCACAGCCACAATGGGTGCATTCGGGCGTTCTCGTGCAGCGCGCCATGTGGTGGATCCTGAACTTGTGAGTGTTACAATGGCTGCGGCAGAAATGGTTTGAGAGACATGGCGTGCAGCTGCAGTAATAGCGTCCGATGGTGTTGGCTCTGGAGAGGAGCGAGCTGTGTCTAAAAATTGGCGATAGAGCGTGTCTGTTTCAGTTTTCATAATGATCCGATTCATCATCTCAACCGATTCAACGGGATAGTCTCCAGCAGCCGATTCGGCGGAAAGCATGACAGCATCTACGCCATCATAAACAGCTGTTGCCACATCGGATGCTTCAGCACGTGTAGGGGAAGGGGCGTGAACCATGGAATCGAGCATTTGGGTTGCAACAATAACGGGCTTTCCTTCCAATCGGCAGCGTTGGATAATACGTTTTTGAATGCTGGGTACTTCCTCAGGCATCATTTCAACGCCTAAATCACCGCGTGCAACCATGACAGCATCCGAGGCAGCCACGATGTTTTCTAAATCTTCAATGGCTTGAGGTTTTTCTAGTTTAGAGATGATAAGAGCGCGTCCGTTAATTTTCTTGCGCGCCTCTGCAATGTCTTCGGCGCGTTGCACAAATGAAAGCGCAACCCAGTCCACGTGGAGCGTTAAGCCAAATTCGAGATCTTTCAAATCTTTTTCAGTCAGTGCTGAAATAGGCAGGATAACGCTTGGGACATTGACGCCTTTATTATTGGAAATAATGCCTGAAACTTCTGCAGCAACGGTAATAACATTTGCTGTTTTTTCAATGACTTTAAGCCGCATCTTGCCATCATCAACAAGCAACACATGGCCAAGCTCAATAGCCTTAAAGATTTCTGGATGAGGAAGACAGACGCGTTGCTGATCTCCCATTTCTGGATTCATATCCAGCGTGAAGTGATCCCCCTTTTTGAGGGTGATCGACCCATCTTTAAATTTACCAACACGAAGCTTGGGTCCTTGAAGATCCATCATGACACCAATAGGGCGATGGTATTTTTTGCTAATGGCACGAATCATAGAGACGTTGTTTTGATGCGTCTCATAGGCGCCATGTGAAAAATTTAAACGAAAGAGATCTGCTCCTTGTAGAAAAAGAGCCTCAATGGTTTCCATTGTAGAGCTTGCAGGCCCTAGGGTTGCAATAATTTTTGTAAATCGATTTCTGCGCATAAAACTCTCAAAAGGTTATTATTTTTTGTTGCGAGCGATCACTATACCAGCAAGTACAATGGTTGCACCAAAAATTTGCATTGTTGACATAGATTCATTGAACATAACCCAAGCAAAGCCGACGGATGTAACTGGTCCAACCAGCAAAATAAGCCCTGAAAAGGAGGCTGGGAGGTGGCCAATGGCATAGGCAAGTAAGCCTTGTCCGCAAATATGCACAACAATGGCAAGACCAACGAGTTTATACCAACCAACAGCAGTTTCTGGAAAGAGGGTGTCACCACTCATATAAGCCAAAAATGAAAAGAAATAGAGACTTGCAAGCGCTCCCCATGACATAATGGTTGGTGTCGAGAAATAACGCCTCAAATTTTTAACAATAATAATATAGCCTGTATAAAAGACAGCAGAAAACAAGGCTAGAATATCGCCTATAAAACTTGAGCTGCCTGAGGTGAAATTTTTTCCAACTAAAATTAAAGAGCCAACAATCGCGCTTGCAATGCCTATAATCGTGAGCTTGTCGATCTCTTCCTTCAAGATGATCCAGGCGACGATCACGACAAATATGGATGTGAGATTGTTGAGGATCCCGGCATTGGCGACAGTCGTATAACTCAAAGACCAGTGCCATAAAGCAATATCAAGCGCAAGTAATATGCCTGCTACAAGAAGAAGGACATAGTGCTCTAGACTGGAAGGGTGCTTGGTGAGCATGCCCGTTTTGGAATTCTCTGTAATCATCCATCCCCAAAGGAAAGGAAGCGCAAAGAAGAATCGATAAAATGCGGTTGCAATGGGTCCAACTTCACTCACTCGAACAAAAATTGGAGATAGACCGATCATCATGGAACCAATAACCGCGATTATAATGGGCAGTGACGATTGGTTGGCAGAATCCGTTGTAGTTTGAGACTTTGGCATAAAAATTTGCACCTGTTTCATTTAGAGAGTTGAAGTTTTCAATATTGACCG
>JBQCDM010000062.1:0-3929 GCA_051961235.1 Nucleicultricaceae bacterium (SeqCode) | reverse complement strand
AGACCTGGCGTAGAGATAAACCCTGAGAACCCTATTCATCTTGTTTACATTGATGATACTTTTGGGGCTATTGGAGCTGCTCGATTGTTTTCAACAAAAGAAATGTCGTTAGAGAAGAAAAATGTTTTAAGTGTGGGATTTAAAGAGGATGACAGGGTTTGGGAGTGTAACAGGATAGTATTCTTTGATCGTGTTGTTCAGCGATACATTAAAGATCCTGAAGCATTTTTAAAGCTTAAGCATAAATTCTATGATGACCTTTATGCGACCTTTAGAAAAATTGCAGCGGAAAAGAATATTAACGTGATTTTATCCGTTCATTCAGAAAAAGATCATGAAGAGCTTGTCTCTCTTGCAAAATGGCCATTTCTGCTTGAGACACGGTTTAAATATCCAACATGCAAGGGCGCAGATACAGATGTTTTGGCTGTGCTTCCAATATTTTAGGAACATTCAATGAAATTTAGGAGAGGGGTCTTGGCCTAGAGCGATGATGCGTGCAGCCTCCCCTGCTAGCACACATCATAAGGCTTTGATCCCTCTCATTTTTATTGAAACACAAAAAGATTTTTAAAAAGTTAACGTCTTAATTATGTGTCATTTTTAATCTTGCCTTCCTAACGGTTTCTTAACTAATTGCCTTGTAATTCTAAAGACAATGCTCCATAGAAGAACTATGGGGAGAATCTTGGAAATCAACCGTTGGCATAGAAATTGCATATAATTAAATATGATGACAGAAGACAAAAGTAAGCTCATATGTTTTTTTGTTGTGGTTATGAGTTTTCTCATGATCCAATCGGGCGTTGCCACGGTAATGCCTCAATTTGCCTGTGATTATCATATAAAACGTATGGAAAAAGAGCAGGGGATACCCGCGCAGCTTTTGCTTGCTATTGCAAAGGTGGAGTCCGGGCATTTTGATAAACAAAGTAACCGTATGATTGCTTGGCCTTGGAGTATTAATGTCCAAGGGAAGGGGTACAAATTTCGCTCCAAGCAAGAAGCGATAAAAGCGATCAAGACACATTTAGCAAACGGCATAAAAAGCATTGATGTTGGATGTATGCAGGTCAATCTTGCCTACCACGGCGATATGTTTAATTCTATTGAAGAAGCCATAGAGCCCAAAAACAATGTGGAATATGCGGCTCAGTTTTTAAGAGGATTGCGCGATGAGCACGCCTCTTGGACGACAGCTGTTGCCCATTATCACTCTGCGACACCTGCACATCACATCCCATATCGACAAAAGGTGTTTGAGATGTGGTTTAAGGAGAGGCGTCAAGGGGATTACATGGATACATCCTTTGATTCTTCCGTGTATGGTGTTCCAGCTTTGGGTACCTTTAGAACCTTGCGTTTTAATGGGCTTAAGAATCGAGTGACGATGCGTCCGCGTGTTATTCGTCTAAAAAACAGCGCTGCTCGGAAAAATATGACTGCAATGCCGACCTATCAACGGGGTCAAATTGATCGTCTAACGGATGTATCGACACCACTCAAAAGACCGACTCCAGAGATTCGCCCCGTCATAAGATCTCGTTATTTCAAATCGAAACCTTTTTTTAAGCCTGTGCGAAAGGCGAGTCCTGTCGGGCGGCCGCATACCATTCGCTTTAAGAGTTGAGGCAAAAGACTTCTTTGTTGCATGTGGGCGGTTAAAAGAATACTGTTAACGCCGATCATTACAAATATGAGGCATTTGATGAATCGTTACGTTTATCTTTCCATTGTTGTTATTGTCATTCTTTTGTCTTTAGGGGCACTTGTTTGGCAGCAGGTTCATCATCATGATGTGGAAGATCAAAATGAAGTCGCTGTTGTTTACCAAAAGCCATCAACAGGCGATACGCCGATTGGAGGGAAATTTAGCCTCGTCGATCAAGATGGACAACGCAAGACAGATCTTGATTTTCGTGGACGCTATATAATTGTTTATTTTGGGTATAGTTATTGTCCTGATATTTGTCCCATGGCACTTAATAATATTACGGAAGCGCTTCAACTTGTTGGGGATAAGGTGAAGGCTGTGCAGCCTATTTTTGTGACTGTTGATCCGGAGCGCGATACCTCATGGCATTTGCATCAGTATTTAAAAAATTTCCATCCAGCTTTTGTTGGGTTAACCGGGAGTTACGCGGATATTCAAGAAGCGATTAAGCAGTATCATGTTTATGCGAATAAAATAAATCCAGACGATGCAAGCGATTATCTTATGGATCATTCGTCGATCATTTACTTCATGGATCCTCAAGGTCGTTATGTGGCACATTGCAATCACAATACGCCGCCCGAGGATATAGCAAAAATTATCAATTCAGTGGTGAGTTAGAAAAAATTAAGATTTATCGTCTATTTTTGAAAAAAATAGACGAGTGATTCTTAAATGAACGCATTGAAATTATCTTGTGCTGAATTGACAGCCCTCTATTATTTAAGAGATTTTCAAAAGGCAGCCTTTCTTCCAAGCAATAAAATGGCTAACTGGATGAAGCGAGCTGTTGTGAGTCCATTTGCTCCCTTTTCCTATTCTTCTTCTGGGCGCACGATCATTGCAAATCTTGAAATGTTTGAGCGTGGTACGCAAAATTTTCGAAAGCCAAGTTTTAACATCAATGGTGTGAAATCATCAAAAGGGTGTAGTTATCATGTGGGCGAGGAGATTGTTGCTTCTCATGATTTTGCGCGTTTATTGCATTTTATAAAAAAGCGCATGGCTTCAGAATTTTCATCACATGAATCCTTTGAGAATAAAGAAGAAGTGGTTTTGTTGGTGCCGCCCTATTCGGGGCATTTTTCAACTTTATGTAAGGATACGGCCAAAAGTCTTTTGAAGGATCATGACCTTTATGTTGTGGATTGGAAAAACGGGCGCGATATACCTATCTATAAGGGTGATTTTACACTTGATGATTATATTCAAACATTGATGAATTTTATGCGATTCATTGGAAAGCGTGTGCATGTGGTTGCTGTCTGTCAGCCTTCTGTTCCTGTTATGGCAACGGCTGCGCTTATGTCAAAGTATGGTGACTCATTAAGGCCTAAATCCATGACGCTTATGGGCGGGCCTATTGATACACGTATAAATCCAACCCAAGTGAATGTCATTGCAAAGAAGAAAAAACTGGCGTGGTTTGAGGAAAATGTGATTGCGCTCACGCCTAATTATTATGAAGGGGCGATGCGGCGCGTTTGTCCAGGATTTATGTTGCTTGCAGGTTTCATGAGCTTGAATATGGAGCGACATGTTAATGCGAGTATTGATCATTTCCAACATTTGGTGCAGGGCGATCATGATAGCGCCGAATCGCATCGCGGTTTTTATAATGAATACCGATCAGTGCTTGATTTGCCTGCCGATTATTTTTTGGATTCCGTGCGTATTGCTTTTCAGGAACATCTGCTACCGCAAGGAGAGATGTATTGGAAGGGTGATCGCGTTGATACGAAAGCGATTCGTGATGTGGCTTTGTTGACCGTTGAAGGTGAGAAGGATGATATTTCAGGTGTGGGGCAAACAAAAGCAGCACATGGCCTTTGTCCAAATCTTTCGGATGATTTGAAGAAGCATCATCTTCAAATGGGGGTTGGACACTATGGTGTGTTTAACGGCAGGCGCTGGCGCGATGAAATTGCCCCGATCGTATCGGCATTCATTGCAGAACATAGCGAATAAAATCCGTAGAACAGGCCGTGATATTCCAAGGGTTTTGCGGAAAATTTCAAAAAAACGAATTTTTTTAAGAATCGAGTGTTGACAGATGTCGGGAAGAGGACTATACCCATCTAACAATCAGTTGATCGATTGGGTTCTTTGTGCAGAGTAGAGGAAGTAAAGAAGGTCTATGTGGGCGGTTACTTGTGTTTTTAAAAATATAAGATAATCGTTTATGTATGACAATTTGTACGTAAGCGAGCTTTTG
>JBQCDM010000061.1:0-2431 GCA_051961235.1 Nucleicultricaceae bacterium (SeqCode) | reverse complement strand
AGTTTAATAGCCACATCATCAAGAAGAATGCCATCATCGCCGTTACAAAGTCAGCGTATGCAACCTTCCAACTGCCACCATGATGGCCGGCTGCTATCTTTTTTTTTATTTTTTTGATGATGATGTGCGGTGCATCACTCATCTCAGTCAACCTTTGGTAAGGCGGCTATAGTCTGCTCTAACTCATAGAATGAAGGACGAAGCTCACTGATGATGGTTTTTCGGCCAAATTCGAGCGCAATTGCTGGCGCATAACCGTTCATAAATGCAAGAAGAGAGGCCTTAATACAGAGGAAAAATTTTGCTTCTTCTTCATAAACCGCATTAATTTTAGAGGCTGTGGGTGTTACTAATCCATAAGAAAGCAAAACGCCTAAAAATGTTCCAACTAAGGCGCCGCCGATCAATTTACCAAGTACTTCAGGAGGCTGGTCGATTGCACCCATGGTTTTGATAACGCCCAAGACCGCAGCCACGATGCCAAGGGCAGGTAAGCCATCGCCCATACTCACGAAGGCATGACCAAGTCTATGCTTTTCATAATGATGTGTTTCCAACTCTTCGTTGATGAGGTCTTCAATTTGGCTTGCATTTTGTGTGCCTAAGGTCAGCATACGTAAATAATCGCACAGAAAATCCACCACGTGATGATCTTGAACGATTTTAGGGAAATTGCCAAAGATTTTGCTTTCATGCGGTTTTTCCACATGTGACTCGAGCGCAAGCATGCCCTTGCCTTTGGCAAGCTTAAAAATCATGTATAAGAGGCTCAAGAGATCGAGATAATCTTGTTTGGTATAAGAGGCACCTTTGATTGCATCTTGCAGCGCTTTTTTAGATTCTTTTAGAACAGAGCTTGGGTTGCTGATGATAAAAGCACCAACGGCGGCCCCTCCAATGATGACAAACTCAAAGGGCTGCCAAAGCACGTGAATATGCCCACCCAGGGCTAAATATCCCCCGATGACACAGGCAAATACCACTAATATTCCCGCGAAAAACAAGGTAGATCTCCTTTATATTTTATCGTTATTTTTTCTACCTTTTACGGAGTCTAAAGAGGGTTAGTTAAAAAAGTTTTAAAGGAGGGCAATATTTGTATTCCTCCCTCCTTTATATCTTCGTTAATATCGCAAGTGATGACTAAAGCGCATGATGATGTTGCGTTTGTGTCCAAAGCGATCTTGCGCCTCATAAGAACATCTGCTTCCTGCCTCCATACCGACGACAGATTTGGGCTCTCCTTCAATGAACCCGGCAGCTGAAGTGACATTGTCTACTTTCCAAACACGGCCATCGATATTAATTTGGGCTTCATTTTCTAAGTGATCAAAAATACGGAGCACTGTTGAATCACGGGGGCAGTCAGCATGGAGGGGGAGAGCAACCAGGAGTGCTGCCATACTCAATAGAACTTTCATAACGTCCTCATTTCAAAAGCTATTCCCTAATAAATAAGATAGCCGAATAAGATCGAAATTCTATTAAAAAATGGGAAATAATATTACAAAGATTAATTTATTTTTGGTTAAAGCGTTGATTAAAAAGGATTTCAACGTCGATTATAATTGAGAAAAAATTATAGAATAAAGGGAGGGGAGTGTGATTTTTTGCACACTTCCCAGATGCGTCAATGAGGCCTAGTCAACTTGAACAGGCTCGACTTGTAAAACAGTGCCATGGATGCCAATCACCCGCACTTTGGTGTGTGCAGGGCAATCAACGCCTTCTACCTTCCAGATGGTGTCATCAAGACGCACTTTGCCTTGACCATTCACAATAGCGGCAGACAAAGTTACAACACGGCCAATAAATTGCTCTCCCCGCTCATTAAGGAGGGGTTGATCATTCTGCTTGGTTTTTGTAGGTGCAAAAGTACGCCATCCCCAGACCGAGATCACAGAAAATACGGCAAAAAGGATGAGTGCATGGATAAGGCTAAGCCCCGGCAAGAGCATCATCAAAAAGCCTGTAAGACCTGCCGAGATAGCCATCCATAAAAAGAAGGCTCCGGGCATCAAGACCTCAAGCACAAGCAAGACGAGTCCAATCACCCACCAATACCAGAAATTAAATTCAAAACCGTCCATTGAGCGTGCTCCTTTGACCTATGCTTTGGTTGACTTGGATGAATCCGACTTCAACGATTCTTTGGCAAGCTCTGCAATTCCACCGATGGCACCGATTACACCGGTTGCCTCAAGGGGCATGAAAACAAGTTTTTGATTGTCTGATACGCCGATTTCTTTGAGTGCCTCAATGTATTTTTGTGCAACGAAATAATTGATGGCTTGAACACTGCCTTTAGCAATAGCTTTAGAGACAGTTTCTGTCGCTAAGGCTTCTGCTTGGGCTTGGCGTTCACGTGCTTCTGCGATGCGATAGGCCGATTCTTTGCTTGCTTCTGCATTTAAAATGATAGCCGTCTTTT
>JBQCDM010000060.1:0-6234 GCA_051961235.1 Nucleicultricaceae bacterium (SeqCode) | reverse complement strand
ACCTATAAAAAGCATAAAAAACAAACAGAAGTAGTGTTTAGAAGAAAACATTTAATTATCCTTTTTGATTGAAATTAATCAAGATTAAGCAGTCAAAAATTAAACTGTCAAGCAATCTCGAGAAGCTTATAAAAGTATCAGATGGATCAGAGAGGTTGACGAATGCAAGGTTATTCCGTAAAACTTCAACATCTTTAAATCATAAGGGGAAAAGTGTGAATATATTCAAAATTCCAGCAGGAAAAAATTTGCCATGGCAATTCAATGTGATCATTGAGATCCCAATGGGTGGTGAGCCTATTAAATACGAAATTGATAAGGAATCAGGCGCAATCTTTGTTGATCGTTTTATGAATACGGCTATGTTCTACCCAGCAAATTATGGATTTATTCCAAATACACTGGGTTCTGACGGTGATCCTCTTGATGTGCTTGTGCTCTCCCATACAGCTGTGGTGCCAGGTGCTGTTGTGCCATGTCGTCCTGTTGGTGTTCTTGTGATGCAAGACGAAGCGGGCGGGGATGAAAAAATCATTGCAGTACCAGATGCTTCGTTAAATCCATACTATCGAAATGTTGAGCAGCTTGAAGATTTGCCTGAGATGATCCTCAAACAAATCGAGCATTTCTTTAGTCACTATAAAGATTTGGATAAAGGAAAATGGGTGAAGATTGAACGATGGGCAGATGCTGACACGGCTGCAAAGCTCGTTACAGAAGCATACGAACGCGCGAACAAATAAGTATAATAAAAAGGACGCCCTACTATAATAAGCGTCCGTTTTTAAGCTTTTAAAGGAATACGTTTGATTTATTCATCATCAGAACTTGGATCAAACGCATCAAATGATTCTGCAGCTTCTTGTTGAGCTGGCATGTGTGGATTCAGTTCAGCCATAGGATCATCTGCTTCAATGGTTGTGTGAGTGCTGGCGGGCGCCACTTTTTTGGGAGCAGGTTTCTTTTTTGGTTTCATCATCGGCGCATTTTCAATATCCGTGAATATAGGCGTTTCTGATGATTGATTAGAGCCGCTTGCGATGGACTTGGCCATTTTCAGATTGTGTTGGTAATATTTTTCTGCAAGACCAGCTTTTCTGAATTCGTTCAGATAGCTTTGCAATCTGGCGCACGCTTCAGATGTTTTTCCGATATAAAGATGAAATTCCCGTACTTTGCTTTTAGGTAGGTTTGAACGCGCTTCCCAAAGCTTTGCGACCTCCGCTTGGCATTGGTTGGAGGAGGCTATAATTTGATTAATAGAAAGTGATGCAAGTGGGGGGAGTTCGTTTTCATCAACATCAAAATTATCCTCGTCAATGCCGCCATTGCTGGAACAGCCTATTAAACAAAGTGTAAGACCGATAGCTAAAAGTTTCTTGGAGTGCAAAAGTTGTGACGACATGATATCTCTCATTAAATTAGAAGTCTAAAATAAAGAGATATCATCGTTTTTTTTATTAATCAACAGATCAAACACTGATCTGATATTAAGTTTTACAGGTGTTAGACGAGAAAATTATTTTTATTGAAGCAGGCGATTTAATTCTTCTTTAAGTCGAAGTTTCAGAGTTTTGAGGGTTTTAATTTTCAATTCATCTGGAAAAGCTTGTCGATATTCTTCCCAAATTGATTCCTCTAATTCAAAGTGTTTTTCTTTTAATCGAATGAGATGATTTTCTACAGACATGAAATGCTCCTTAATTGTAAAACGAGAACTTCATAATTATTTTCATTTTAAATTTAATAGCATCATAAGTCTATGAAAAAAATCTACGAATTTATTTTTTTATGAAATAAATGGGTTTTCTTTGTTCTTCTAAAGATGAAATTTTAACTCTTTATTTATATCTTGGCGACGTCTTGTTAAGACGAAATGGGTAACTTTAAATCTTCATGTAAAGGTTTAAGGGCGATGAATAAAATTAAAGTGTCGTATGTATGGATTAGTCTGTCTCTTCTCATTCTCAGTTTGACGGTGATGCGCCTAGTATCGTAGTTGAGTGGTGCTCCAAATTT
Organism: Nucleicultricaceae bacterium (SeqCode); assembly: GCA_051961235.1. Lineage (GTDB taxonomy): Bacteria > Pseudomonadota > Alphaproteobacteria > Caedimonadales > Nucleicultricaceae > JBQCDM01. The sequence continues at coordinate 4,215 of JBQCDM010000060.1, read as the reverse complement.
AAAACTTTAATTTTGAACAGAAGCTGTCTACAAATTTTTACGAGGTTTGTGGCATTATGATACTTACGCAACAACCGTGAAAAAATATTGAAGGACACTAGTAAGTCTCATGGAAACGCATTATACTCAGGCATATCAAAGAAGGTGTCTTCATGGGCTTGTTGAAATCATATCTGCCAATTTTTATTTTTTTTGGTGTGGCCTTCGGTCTTTCGATTCTTTTAGTTTGCCTTGCGTATTTAAGGTCTCCTAAAAGGCCAGATCCTGAAAAATTGTCACAATACGAATGCGGATTTGCTGCTTTTTCGGATGCACGCACGCGGTTTGATGTACGGTACTATCTTGTTGCCATTTTATTTATCATTTTTGATTTGGAAATCGCTTTCTTATTTCCATGGGCAATTACTTTTAAGGAGATAGGATGGGCTGGATTTATTTCCATCATGCTCTTTTTAAGCGTTTTAACGCTTGGATTTTTCTACGAATGGCGTAAAGGAGCTCTTGAATGGGAGTGATACATAATCATAGTCAAGCGCAAGTAACAGATCTTTCGATCTCTCAAGATGATCTGGCTAAAAACTTGTATGAATCTGTTAATTCTAAAGGATTCATGTTAGCGAAGGTTGATCAGCTTGTTGCCTGGGCACAAAGTGGTTCGCTATGGCCTATGACATTTGGTCTAGCATGTTGTGCTGTGGAGATGATGCAAACGGCTGCAAGTCGCTATGACTTAGATCGGTTTGGAGTTGTGTTTCGTCCAAGCCCAAGGCAATCGGATGTGATGATTGTGGCTGGCACCTTGACCAATAAAATGGCGCCTGCTTTGCGTAAAGTTTATGATCAAATGGCTGAACCGCGCTGGGTTATCTCTATGGGATCGTGCGCCAATGGGGGAGGGTATTATCACTATTCTTACTCCGTTGTGCGTGGTTGTGATCGGATTGTTCCTGTGGATATTTATGTGCCTGGTTGTCCTCCAACAGCAGAAGCCCTTTTGTATGGTATCTTGCAGTTGCAGCGCAAAATCAAAACATGCCGGCATTTTGTGCGATAGGAGTATGGTGTGGTGAATGATAAGCTTCTTTCCATAAAACGTAAAATTGAGAAAAACTTTGAAGGCGCGCTTGTTGATGTCACGATTATGCAAGACGAGCTTTCGATCAAAGTTCATCGCCAATACATCCAGAAGGTGCTTAATTTCCTGCGCGATGATGCGGAGCTTCTTTTTAAACAACTGATCGATATAGCTGGTGTGGATTATCCTGAAAGGCCGACGCGTTTTGATGTTGTTTATCATTTGCTTAGCCTTCAACATAATTCTCGTATTCGCGTTAAAATTGAGACCGATGAGTTGCATCCCGTTCCTTCCGTTTGTTCAATTTTTAATGCTGCTAATTGGTATGAACGAGAAATATGGGATATGTTTGGCATTCTCTTTGACGGGCATCCTGATTTAAGGCGTCTTTTGACAGATTACGGATTTCAAGGGCACCCCCTTAGAAAAGATTTTCCTTTAAGTGGGCATGTGGAAGTTCGATATGACCATGAGCAGCGTCGCGTGGTTTACGATACGCTGAATTTAACGCAGGATTATCGTAATTTTGATTACTTGAGTCCTTGGGCAGGGATGACACGTGATGTGGTTTTGCCGGGGGATGAAAAAGCGAAAGACAAGGAAGACCGATGACACGGGACGTTATCAATGAAAATCTTTATGAGATTAACTTTGGCCCTCAGCATCCGGCAGCACACGGAGTGCTTCGTCTGATTTTGCAATTAGATGGTGAAGTTGTTGAGCGTGCAGATCCTCATATTGGTTTTCTACACCGAGGTACGGAAAAATTAATCGAATACAAAACCTATCTTCAAGCATTACCCTATTTTGACCGGCTTGATTATGTATCGCCCATGTGTCAGGAGCATGCCTTTGCCCTTGCAACGGAGAAGTTGTTAGGCGTTAAAGTGCCTGAACGTGCTCAGTATATACGCGTTCTTTTTTCTGAACTCACGCGTATACTCAATCATATTCTCAATATTACGACCTTTGCGATGGATGTGGGCGCCATAACACCGCTGTTGTGGGGATTTGAAGATCGGGAGCGGCTCATCGAGTTTTATGATCGCGCTTCTGGATCACGCATGCATGCCAACTATTTTAGGCCGGGTGGCGTGCACCAAGACCTGCCTGTGGGCCTCCTTGAAGATATTTATCAGTTTGTTGATGGCTATGGAAAATCGATTGATGACCTTGAAACGTTGCTTACTGAAAATCGTATTTTCAAACAACGTACGGTTGATATTGGTGTTGTTTCAAAAGAACAAGCACTTGACTGGGGGTTTACAGGGCCCATGTTGCGTGCAACGGGCGTTGCTTGGGATTTAAGACGATCGCAGCCATATGATGTGTATGATCAAATGGACTTTGGTATTCCTGTTGGAAAACATGGTCATTGCTATGATCGCTACTTGGTGCGTGTTGAAGAAATGCGACAAAGTTTACTGATTATGAAGCAAGCGATCGAAAAGATGCCTGAAGGACCTGTGATGACTGAAGACAAAAAAGTCTCGCCGCCAAAAAGAGAAGAGATGAAGCATTCCATGGAATCGCTCATTCACCATTTTAAACTCTTTACGGAAGGCTATCATGTGCCGGCAGGCGAAACCTACACAGCTGTTGAGGCTCCAAAAGGAGAATTTGGTGTCTACCTCATCGCAGATGGTAGTAATCGACCCTACCGTTGCAAAATTCGGGCAACGAGTTATCCGTTCTTGCAGGCACTTGATTTTATGTCCAAGGGACATATGTTGGCCGACGTGGTTGCGATTATAGGATCAATGGATATCGTATTTGGAGAAATTGACCGGTGAGTGGAGTTTTAACACAGTTGGGTAAACCTTTTGCTTTTACAAAAGAAAATGAGGCAGCAGCGCAGGAAATTATCAAGCGTTACCCTAAGGGACGTGAGAGGAGTGCGCTTATACCTATCCTTGATCTTGCACAACGCCAAGCTGGCGGTTGGTTGCCGCGCGAAGTACTTGATTATATTGCAGCGTATTTGGCACTCCCTGTGATCCATGTGTATGAAGTTGCAAGCTTTTACACCATGTTCAACTTAAAGCCTGTTGGAAAACATTTTGTGCAAGTCTGCACAACGACGCCTTGTTGGTTGAGGGGTAGTGATGAGGTTATAAGTGCGTGTAAAAAAGTGCTGGGCGAAAAGGCGTTTGCGGATGTTTCAGAAGACGGTCTTTTTACTGTCACGGAAGTGGAGTGCCTTGGAGCCTGTTCAAATGCGCCTATGGTTCAAATTAATGACGATTACTATGAAGATTTAGATCATGAGTCTATGACGCAGCTTTTACAAAATCTTAAATCTGGAAAAGACGTCAAAACAGGATCTCAAATAGGCAGACTCGGAAGTTCACCTTATGAGGATTTGCCGCTTCTTGAGGTAGCGCCTCAAAAGAAACCCTCCAAGCCTCCTAAAAAGAAGGAATGAGTATGTTGAAGGACAAAGATCGTACTTTTACAAATCTGCATGGCACGGAATCTTGGCAGCTTAAGGCAGCCAAAAAACGGGGAGATTGGGATAATACGGCAGCGTTGATTCAAAAAGGGCATGACTGGATTGTGGAAGAAGTGTCCGCCTCTGGTCTTCGTGGGCGAGGCGGTGCTGGATTTCCAACAGGAAAAAAATGGGGATTTCTGCCTAAAAATGCTGATAAGCCTCATTACCTCGTCATTAATGCTGATGAAAGCGAACCTGGAACTTGTAAGGATCGTGAAATATTGCGCAACGAACCACATAAGCTTGTGGAAGGGGCGCTGCTCGCTGGTTTTGCTATCCGTTCTCATGTGGCTTACATTTATGTTCGAGGTGAATATTATCGTGAAGCTGAGCGGTTATCGGCCGCTATTGAAGAAGCCTATGCAGCTGGGATGCTTGGAAAAAACGCGGCGGGTTCAGGCTGGGATTTTGATCTTTATGTGCATCGTGGTGCGGGCGCTTATATTTGCGGCGAGGAATCAGCGTTATTGCAAAGTCTTGAGGGCGGTAAGGGGATGCCTCGATTGAAACCTCCTTTCCCTGCGGTGATTGGACTTTATGGGGCGCCCACAATTGTTAACAATGTGGAGACTATTGCCGCAGTTCCCACTATTTTAAGGCGGGGTGCTGCTTGGTTTTCAAAACTTGGTATACCAACCAGTACAGG
>JBQCDM010000059.1:0-5049 GCA_051961235.1 Nucleicultricaceae bacterium (SeqCode) | reverse complement strand
TATATTCCCCAGGTTCTATCTTTAAATTACCTTTTGCACTTGCAGCACTGAATGCGCCGCACATCCCTAAAAACTTTCAAGCTACTTGCACGGGGCATATGATGCTTGGCAATCACCGTTTTCATTGTTGGAAAAAAGAAGGACATGGTACGCTTGATTTGGAAGGTGCAATCCAAAAATCTTGCGACGTCTATTTCTATCAATTGGCAAAGCTCATGAAGATGGAGACAGTCACGGAAATGGCACGTCATTTAGGATTAGGGGCATTGACAGGCATCGAATTACCACAAGAAAAAATTGGCCTCATTCCAACAAAAGAGTGGAAGAAAAAACGCACAGGTTCATCTTGGCATGCAGGAGACACAGTCCTTCTCAGTATTGGGCAAGGTTCTATCTTAACTACCCCCATTCAACTATGTGTTCTTATGTCGCGTCTTGCGTTAAATAACTTAGATTTTAAACCAACACTCTTTCGCTCCTTAGAACACAATCAAGATCCGCCTCTGATCAGTAAGGTGGTTAAGGCCGTATCCGACAAAGATCTTGCACGTATCAAAAAAGGATTATACGCCGCCGTTAATGAGCCTGGAGGCACGGCTTATGGTGCGCGGATTCTTGATCCAAACTTTACGATGGCTGGTAAAACAACCACAGCGCAAGTCACACGGATCACCATGCAGCAGAGAGAAAAAGGCATTCCAGCGCAACATGAGATTCCGTGGAAACATCGCCACCATGCGATGTTTGCTGGATATGCGCCAGCTGACGAACCCCGCTTTGCACTATCTGTAGTCATTGAGCATGGTGGTGGTGGTGGAAAGGTAGCCGCCCCCATTGCTCGTGATTTGATGCTTGCAACATTAAAAAGGTATGCCTAAAACCATGTCAAATGAATCGTCTACACTGTTACAACGCATTAAAGGGTTAGACTGGTGGGTTCTTATCCTTCTTTCTGTTATTACCTCGATTGGGTTATTCACGCTCTATTCTGCAGCAGATGGTCAATTTTCCCCATGGGCTAGCAAACAACTCATTCGTTATCTGGCTGGTCTTGCCGTTTTGATTCCGATAGCACTCACAGATATTCGGTTTTGGCTCTCTAAATCTTATATTCTGTATGCCATATCCCTTTTCTTGCTTATTGTTGTTGAATTTTTAGGCACAATCGGCATGGGCGCTCAGCGATGGATTGATCTCTATTTTTTCACCTTACAACCATCAGAAATTATGAAAGTAACACTCGTTATGGCGCTAGCGCGGTATTTTCATAATACCCCTCTTCCAGACGCTCAACGATTGATCCCACTCGTTCCTCCAGCACTTATGATTGCCGTACCCGCCATTTTGGTGATGCGTCAACCTGACCTTGGAACCATGATTCTTCTAACCATTGCGGGTCTTAGTATTTTTTTTGTAGCCGGCATGCGACTTTGGATCATTTTAACTGGTCTTATTTCAATACTCTCAGCAATTCCCATTTTATGGAATCTATTGCATGATTATCAAAAGAAACGCGTCCTTACGTTTTTAAATCCTGAAAATGACCCGCTTGATTCAGGCTACCATATTCTGCAATCTAAGATTGCACTTGGGTCTGGCGGATTTTTTGGCAAAGGATACAAACTTGGCAGTCAAAGCCACCTTAACTTTTTACCCGAAAAACAAACAGACTTTATTTTTGCGATGTATTGTGAGGAATTTGGTGTTTTAGGCGGCTATGTTCTGATTCTTCTCTATAGTCTTTTAGTTTGTTATGGTTACAGTGTGAGCCTCAAGAGTCGAAGCTCTTATGGACGATTTTTAGGTGTTGGCCTTACCACCCTCTTTTTCCTCTATGTTTTCGTGAATATGGCCATGGTGACGGGGTTGCTTCCTGTGGTGGGTATTCCCCTTCCCCTCCTTTCCTATGGAGGAACTGCCATGATTACTATTATGATTACGCTTGGACTCCTCATGTCGGTCGCCGTCCATCGACATGTGCGATTTAAGAACCACACAAATTAATCATTTTATGCAGAAAATAGTCGACAGATTGCCTAAGCTTTGGTATGAGCATACTGAACGTTTCGTTCGGGCGCTTAGCTCAGATGGTAGAGCAGCTGACTCTTAATCAGCGGGTCATAGGTTCGATTCCTATAGCGCCCACCAATAACCACGGTGGTTTCCAACAAATAAAAAATCTTATCATTTTCCTTGGGTATACTCCAGGTATACTTTGGAATAAAATGCCAAAGAATTTTCATAGCTAACAATTTTCAGAGATTTAAGTTAATGGAGTGTGCATCTCCTAAGTTAGCTTATTTTTTGCATCAGGCTTTTTCTTGCTAGCATTAAGCCACTCAGAAAGTTTCTTAGAACTTGATAGAATATCCTGAGAAACTTTGAGGCCTTTCTTATCAGAGAGGAACTGTGCAAAGCTTAATTGTCTTTGACTTGGCTCCAGATCTAAGGTTCCCTCATGAATCATTCTTGCTGCAATCGACTTAATTTCGATGACTCTCTCTTTTGGCACCCAAACTGTTGTTGGCGCTAAACTTAAAGATCTCATTTTTTCTCGATATTTTTGTTGTCGTTCTGCGTTTGTTACTCGCATTTTTATGCTCCCCATTCTTTGTGACAGTAACAATATTATGGCACACCTCTGGAATGCCCAATATATCAAAAGCGCAAACCCAATTTTGGAGTTTGCATATTGTGTATGGAGTAAATTTAAACAATTCACTTCCTAACGCCCTGTGGCGATTTTGATCCGCTGATATTCTGAGTATCATAACAAATTAAGAAGCTTTTTCAGGTGAGGTAGCGCAATGACAAAATCCAATCTTCTGGAGCGGAAGAAACAATCCATTGAAGCTAAAAAGAACAAACTCAAGCAATTAGAGTCCCATGTTAAAACCATGGAGAGGAAAACGCGTACGCGCCGCCTCATTGAACTCGGCGGATTAGTTGCTAAAGCAGGTTTGGAAGACTTGGAGTCGAACACGCTTCTAGGTGGGTTGCTTAATCTCAAACAGCTCGTCGCCGATCCAGATGAAAGAAGAGTTTGCTCATCAAGGGGGTCAGGCATTTGCAAAAGAGAACCAGAACAAGTCTCCCGTCATCGTGAAGTTTGATCAAAAACCTGATGAAGAGACGAGAATTAAAATCCGTGAGCTTGGCCTTAAATGGAATGCCATCAGAGGTGAGTGGCAGGGCTATGTGGATGTTAATCAATTACATAAAACTATACCCCCTTATTTGGTAGAGATTATAGATACTGAAATTTTATCGCTTTGATATGCTCGCTTCTCCCATTGTTTTCATTTTGTAAACAATGGGCATTGATTATAATCTAATGGGGGCTCATGCAAGATTTTTGCATATGATTAGTAGAGAGGACATCACTACCTTACGTAGTATTTTAAAATCCTGTTAAAATCACAGCAGATAAGGTTTCAATGAATTGCTAATGTGCCTTATAGGTGACTCCTTCTAATAACAATAGAAAGATTAAAAACATTAAATTGAATTATTTTTTATTTTTCGTACCGTTCAATCAATTATAAAAAAACGTCACTAAAAAGTAACAGGGATATTCATGAAACGTACTGCACCTTTATTATCTTTCTGCCTTCTGCAGACAGCGCTCATCACTCTCTTTGCGTCAAGCACTCAAATTTCCTCTCTTTATGCGGGGGGAGATGGTGGATATGGTGGCGGATATGTTGATCCTAATGAAAAAGGGGCCGGTTGGAGTAGCGGTGATCTTGCTTCTGGTGATGGTGGCGCTGGTGGTAGCGGTGCTGATATTACGGGTAGTGGAGGAAGCGGTGGCGGCGGTGGTATAACAGCAGTTAGTTCCGGTGGTGGTAATGTTAGTTTAGACATTCGTAATAATTCTACAGTCTCAAGTGGGGTTGCTGGTGATGGTAATTCTGGCAATGCCGGTAGCGGTGGCGGCGGTGGTGGTGGTACTGGCATTTTTGCTGTTTCTACGCATTCTTCTGTTGACGTAGTAATTGGAATCAGCGCTACAATTCTAGGTGGTGCTGGTGGCCAGGGCGGCGGTAACGCTTCGCTCCCCAATCACGGAGGAGGAGGAGGAGGCGGTTCTGGTGTTTTTACATCCTCAGGCACTACAACAACTATAATAAACAATGGCACAATCACAGGTGGTACGGGTGGTGCTAGCGGTAGCGGCGGCGGCGGCGGTGGCGGTGCAGCTGTTTTTACTTCTTTAGCCCCTACAACTATCACAAACAATGGCACAATCATAGGCGGCGATGGTGGTATGGATGGTGCTGTCGGTAATGGTGGTTCTGGTGGTATGGGTGAAGGAGGCACTCTTGGAGGCACGCGAACCGGAACAAAGAGCCAAGGGGGCGTTGGTATTTTGAATGCCCAGGGCAATGTCGATGTTATTACCTCTGGCAGCATATCAGGCGGCCTTGGAGGTGACGGTGTAACGCGCGCGAACGCGATAAGATTTCGTGGAAATAATAATACTCTGGAATTACAGAGTGGGTATAGCTTTGTAGGCAATGTGGTTAATGATCTATTATCTACAAACAACACGTTTATTTTGGGCGGTTCAGATCATGCCTCTTTCGATGCAACTGGGATAGATACCCAGTATCAAAACTTCACCCACCTGAGAAAAACAGGAGTATCGACTTGGACACTCGACAATACAACAATCAATGCCTATAACCTGCCGTGGCAGATTGAAGAGGGAACAATACGGATAGAGAATGACGCAGCTTTAGGTGCAGGGGACGTGAGTTTATCAGGTGCTACACTGCAAGCAGGTGGTAACCATAGGGTAAGTAACAACATTGTCACATCAGCGCAGAGTATAATTGATAATGCCGATTATCACCTTATTTTAGATGGGGATATTGTTAATAATTCAGGACACACCTTAAACTTTATAGGCAATGGCTCTACCACGGTGAATTCTGTTAACAGTGGAGTCGGTAGTATCATCAATAACAGTGGCACCCTCAACAACATTGGCACCCTGATCAACAATGGCACCTTTAACGCTGGCTTGCTCAATCTTAATGCAGG
>JBQCDM010000058.1:0-4577 GCA_051961235.1 Nucleicultricaceae bacterium (SeqCode) | reverse complement strand
AAGCGGTTGATCTCTAACATTAGGCGATTAATCGTGGCAGATCGTTGATGAATGAATAACCTGGACGTTTTGAGATTAGCCACGCCAATTTTGCGGATATGGATACGCTGTATCCTGAGCTCTCGGGTCGTGTTGATGGTATTGCCCTCGACATTGGTCCGTCCTCGTTTCAATTGGATGAAACGGATCGGGGCTTTTCATTTCGCCTCGATGCACCTCTTGATATGCGTATGGATACATCGTGTGGTGAGACTGCTGCAGATGTCGTCAATACCTATGATGCCGCCGCTTTATTGCGCATTATATTTGACTATGGTGAAGAGCGCTATGCAAAGCGAATTGTGCGAAAAATCATTGAAGCACGCACACTAGCGCCGATTAAAACAACAAAAGAGCTCGCAGACCTTGTGCGATCGGTTTACCCGTACAAAAAAGATGCCATTGATCCTGCAACGAAAACGTTTCAGGCGCTTCGTATCCACGTTAATAAGGAGCTTGAGGCGCTCGAGAAAGGGTTAGATGCATCTCTTAAATTACTGAAAGATGCAGGGCGTCTTGTGGTCGTGACGTTTCACTCACTTGAGGATCGACTTGTTAAGAGATTTTTTGACTTGAGATCTGGCAAAAAAGATCGTCAAGTGTCACGTCATATGTTGATTGATCCTGATAAAAAATCCAATGCACTTCTTAAAATTATAACGAAATCACCGGTTTGTCCGAGTGATGGTGAAGTATTAAATAACCGCAGATCGCGTTCAGCAAAAATGCGTGTTGCAGAAAGAACTATAAAGGAATAAAAATGAGAAGGTTTACTTATCTTTTATTTGGATTTTGTGCGTGCTTTGCAGGTGTTATGACGTATTCGGTTAAACAATCAGTTGTAGGTCTTGAGAGTGATTATCGCAAAACCACACATGAAATTTTTCAATTGGAAGAATCTATGCGTATCCTCAACGCAGAATGGAGTTACTTAACGGAGCCAGAGAGGCTGCAGTTGCTCACAGAAAAATACCTCTCGGCAGGTCCTGCAACAGGCGTTTCATTGGTGGCCATGAAAGATATTCCAACTCGAGATTATAATAGTCGTGAACCTGTCATCAAACTTGCTAGTGCATCTGGAGATCGTTAATGTCTGATAGGCAAGAGTCAGAATACAAAGAGCGTGCTCGATATAAAAGTAGTCTTGCTGCTGCGTTAGATACGGCAAAAACCCGTCTTCTCATTTCTGGTGCTCTCTATCTATTTTGTGTTGTGATGGTTTTGTTTAGGCTTTGCGATTTAATGCTTTTTCGTGAAGGTTCTGAGCCTACATTTGCTGAGAATGATATTGCAAAGGGTATTCAAACCGGGCGCGCTGATGTGTTGGATCGAAATGGTGTGATTCTTGCAACGACAATCAAAACCACTTCTGTCTATGCTAATGCAAAGCAAGTTTTAAATGTGAATGAAACATGTAAGAAGCTTGCAACTGTTATGCAAGGAGACCTAAAAGGGCTGCAGGCGAAGTTGGAGTCAGGTAAGACCTTTGTTTGGGTTGCACGTCATTTAACGCCAGAACAAAAAGAGAAAATTTTAAGACTTGGATTGCCAGGTATTAATTTTGTTCCGGACTATAAAAGGATTTATCCTCATGGGGCTCTTGCCTCACATGTCCTAGGATTTACGAATATTGATAATCAGGGTATTTCTGGAATTGAGAAATCTCTTAATAAAGAATTGTCTTCAAGTACATCGCCTGTACAAACAAGTATAGATGTGCGTCTGCAGCATATTGTGCGCGATGAGATAAAGCGCGGCATAGAAGAATTTAGCGCCATAGGTGGCGCTGGTCTTATTTTGGACATTCAATCGGGAGAGATCGTCTCCCTCGTTTCTGCGCCCGATTTTAACCCCAACCATCCAACAAAAGCGCCGCGTGATAATCTATTTAATAAAGTATCTATGGGTAGCTATGAAATGGGTTCGACCATGAAAATTGCAACCATAGCGATGGCTCTTGAATATGAGATTGCAAAGCTTTCCACTATTTTTGATGTCACAAAGCCACTTCGGGTTGGACGTTTTAAAATTACGGATAACCATCCGAAGGGCAGACCCTTAAATGTTGCTGAAATCTTCATTCATTCATCCAATATTGGAACAGCGCAATTGGCTCTATTGGCTGGCGCTGAGCGTCAACAACAATTTCTGCGTAAGCTTGGTTTTATGGATGCGCTTGATATTGAGTTGCCCGAAGTTGGTATGCCTATGATTCCAAAGGTTTGGAAAGAGCCCAGTGTTATTACGGTATCCTATGGCTATGGTATGTCTATTACACCAGTCCAACTTGCAGCGGGTGTTGCGACCCTTGCAGCCGGAGGTCTTCGTGTGCATCCCACATTGATCAAAGGCAAAAACCGCGGAAAAGAACGCGAACGTATTATTTCTGAAGACCATTCAAAAAAGATATTGCAATTAATGCGATTTGTTATTACCGATGGAACTGCCAGAAAGACAAATATTAAGGAGTATTTTGTCGCCGGCAAGACAGGTACGCGAAAGCTATTGATTGGTCGAAAATACAACGATAATAACGTTGCAACGTCGTTTATGGGAGTTTTTGGTCAAATCAATAATCAACCACGCTATGCCATATTTGTGATGCTTGAAGATCCAAAAGCGACGAAAAAAACATTTGGATTTAATGCAGCAGGGTGGAACTCTGTTGTTGTAACGCGTCGGATTATCGAAAGAGCAGCGCCACTCCTTGGACTCATACCCAACAAGATGAATGTTGAAGAAGCAATAGATGAATATTTCCAGCAAGCACACTTCCGGTCCTCACATGATAAGCATTAAAAATGTTAAAGAAGAAGACATAACCAGCTATTTAAATACTCATGCACTAACATTCAATACGATTTGTGACGATTCCAGACACTGTCATCCGGGGGATTTATATATTTCAATTCCCTCAGTCAGCGGAACGTCACCACTGCTCTATATTCAACAAGCTATAGATAATGGCGCTCATATTATTGTGGTGGATGAGACTCTGGATCTCTCTCTGCTCCATGTAGAAGGCGCATCACCTGCAACTTTCATCAGCGTAAAAAATCCGCGTCTTGCAAAAGCACTTCTCGCAAGCGCCGCTTTTCCTCTAAGGCCAGACTATCTCTTTGGTGTGACGGGTACAAACGGCAAAAGCTCGGTTGCCTCCTTTGTCAATCAGCTTTGTCGCTTCTTGGGCTATGGTTCAGCTTTTATGGGTACAACCGGTTATGAAGGTCCTGAAGCCGTTGTAAGCAATTTGCCCGATGTAACCTTGACCTCTGTGGATGCACTGGTTCTTCATAAATGCATGAATGCATTAAAAGAGCTTTCGGTTAATTGTTTGAGTCTTGAGGCATCCAGCCACGGGCTTGATCAATGTCGTTTGGATGGTCTGAAATTTAGAGCGGCTGGTTTTACTAATATTGAGGTAGATCATCTCGATTACCATAAAACGTTCGATCAGTATTGTGCGGCCAAACAACGTTTATTCAATACAATCTTATCACCTGATGGCATTGCCGTTATTAACATTGATGTGCCCTATGCGGCAGAAATGATAAAGGCGGCAGGTGCTAGAAAGATTATAACCTATGGCTGGGGAGACGCCGATATTCAACTCATCTCCATCACCTATTTAGAAGATGCGCAACAGCTATCTTTGAAAATTTTTGGAGAGTCTCACACCGTGGTTCTGCCTCTTATTGGCGATTTTCAAGCGATGAATGCTTTGTGTGCTTTAGGTATGGTCTACGGCGTTTTTGGAAGACTCCAGGAATGTCTTCAAGGACTTACAAGGCTGAAGGCTGTATCGGGACGTATGCAAAAAGCGGGAGAAACACCGGGAGGTGGCCTCGTTTATGTCGACTATGCGCAAAATAGTGATGGCATGAAAACAGCACTCCACGCGATTAGACCTTATGTTAAGAACAAGCTAACCGTGCTTTTTGGTTGTGGTGGTGGACGTGACTTGAGTCGACGTCAAGGTATGGGACGCGCTGCAAGGGAAGGCGCTGACCGTGTTATTATTACAGATGATAATCCGCGCTATGAATCGCCTGAAGCAATCAGAAAAGTGCTCATGGATTCGTGTCCAGGTGCTATTGAAATGCCGGATCGAAAAGAAGCGATTTTATTTGCGCTCTCGACCCTAGAGAAGGGAGATATTTGCCTTATTGCAGGCAAAGGCCATGAGCGTTATGAGCAGGTAGGGGATCAAAAAACACCCTACAATGACTTTGAAGAAGCGCAAAAACGTATTAAATTGTTAGGAGGAGTGTGCTCATGAAATCACCACTTTGGTCATCGGATGCGGTTATTGATGCAACAGGTGGGTTGAGTCACCATGCGTGGGCAGCGACGGGCTTTTCCATAGATTCACGTACCATCGAACCGGGTGATCTATTTCTTGCCCTTAAAGGCCCAATTTTTGATGGTCATGATTATGTGGAAGAAGCAATTAAAAAGGGCGCTGTTGCTGCCATTGTTCACCAAGATTATGCGTCTGATCTGCCTGTTGTACGCGTGGAAGATACATTTGAGGCACT